>CALMSP010000297.1 GCA_937872405.1 uncultured Saprospiraceae bacterium
CTGCTTCCGAGCCGTTGCACCAATAGACGCTGTCCGGTTTGCAAAGTTTGGCCATGTCTTCTACCCATTTGAGCAGTTCCTGATTCTTGACTTGCGCCGAGTAATCCTGTTCAAGGGCATGAGTTGCTTTGGTTGCTTGCATCATGGTTAATGACTTTTTTACAATGGTAAAATTTTTTTACTGAAGCAAATGAATAGTCATCTGCTTGCCGTATGGTTTTATTTGTGTATGCTGTAAAATAAACGATTTTTCATGGGCGAAGAAAATTTCGCAGATACATTTTCCTCGTGTCCGATAGCGAATTTGGCTTTTTTCAATTTTGGCGGGCCTCTATTGCAAAAATGCCAACTATATGTTAGAATCGTAATGATAATTGTCAATGCCAATGGAGATTTTCATTATGATAAAACAAAGCAGTGTTTTTCGCGCTACCTTGTGCAAATTATTATAAAAAATGAATGCTTTTCAATGATTCGTAACAAAATATAGCACCAATTTATCTGATTTTAAAACCATGCTTCAAAAAGGAAAGAGAAGCTGTCTAAAATGAGGCGCCTAAGATGACCTAATTTCCGATTTGGGTCTTACAGGATCACCCACACGTATGATTGGTGCATCCGAATGATCAGCATCCCAGCAGGCATTCATGCCAAATAAAATGCGGTGCCCAACCCGACGGTATTGCGAGAGGGTACGCAAGGGTTCTTTCCCCATTTGAGCAGTGTCAGGATCAATCATAGTTAACTGACAACGAGCACAAGTTTTTACACCTCTAAAAGCCTGATTACCAATGAAAAAATGCGACCAAGTATCTTCTTCAAAGGGTATGCCACCGGTAAATACAAAATTTGGTCGGAAGCGTTGCATGGTTATAGGAATCTCCAAGCGGGTGTTAAGTTCGTCGAGCGATGCCTGCCCAATAATGAGATAAGGGAAACCATCGGCGAAGCTAACTATATCTTCTGGGCGGCTATAAAGAGGGTCGGTCGGACGCTGGGTGTCATCGGGCATGTACACCAAATAGCAAGGTCGCTCCAGGGCTTCGCTTAGCCAAGCATCGGCGTCGCGACTAACGCGCAATGCCAAACATGTATCGTCCCAAATTTGTACCCGCTGGGGTAAGCTATCGGGGGATGGCTGCAGCGGTATCTGCACTTTTCCGAGGGGTTTATGTAGGTGATACAATTCTAAGTGGCTGGCTGTCAGCGCAGTATGTATGAGTGCCATTTCTGGGCATTCGCGTTGCGTAAAAAATTCACCGATAGGGCTAACCACCATCCAGCGCCGGTCGAAGGCTGGCCCACGCGCTTCAAGTTGCACTTGTTCTAAGGCGATTCCTCGCAATGATTTTATAGGATAAATAAAAATCTGTGAAAGTATCATAGGATATAGGATAGTAATGAGCAGAATGATGAAAATCGAACCTAAAATCAGTAACAATTTTACAGAAAGCACGTTAAACGGTGTAATTTTATCCCCGTAAAAATATAAACAGCTATGAGAAAGAAACACTTGGCAACCTGGCTGCTGCTGCTGTGCTGCACGGTAGCAGGCTGGTCCCAAAATCCGAAAATGAAGCGTGCCGACCTCTACATGAAAGCATTGGATTACCCTGCTGCTATTGCGCTGTACCGCGAATTGGCTACTAAAAATAACCTGCCGGAAGCCAAAATCCGTTTAGCGGAAGCCTATCGGAAAGTGCAGGATTATCCGAATGCGGAGCACTGGTATGCGGAAGCGGTTAAAGCGGGCGAGGCCCCACCTACGATTTTTCTGCACTATGGTCAAGTGCTGCAACGCAACGGCAAATGCGAGGAAGCGCAAAGTTGGTACAATTATTATCTACAACTGCGCCCTTATGATATGCGCAAGCGACACCTACAACGCGCCTGCGACTACGAAGCAGAATTGATGCGCAAAAGCACCCAGAAATATGCGATTCATCATCCTAATTTTAATGCGCCGGCCGAAGACATTGGCCCTGCGTTTTATGAAAATGGATTAGTGTTTGCCTCTGGGCGCAGTGATGCCACGGCGGGCAAGCGCATCGGTTTTCTTGATTTGTTTTTTGTGGAAATACAACCCGGTGAAATGCCAGATGCTTTACCAACCTACGGACAGCCGGAGCGCTTTGCCAATCGCTTACAGTCGCGCTATCACGAAGGGATGGTGGCTTTCAACCATGATTTTACGGAATTATTTGTCACTCGCAATCAAAGTCTGCCTAAAGGTGCGGACCCGCAAGCGACCATTCCATTAGAAATCATACAGGCTGTACGCCGACCAGATGGGATATGGAGCGAACCACAGCCTTTGCCTTTCTGCAATACACGTTTTTCGGTAGCGCATCCCTCGCTGCGGTCTGATGGGCGGCGATTGTTCTTTTCATCGGATATGCCAGGGGGCTTTGGTGGTAAAGATATTTACTATGTTGATCGCTATGAAGATGGGCGCTGGGGCCCGCCGGTCAATCTTGGCCCAGGCATCAATACCGAAAGTGATGAGTTGTTCCCATTTTATTTTCAGGGGCGCTTGTATTTTGCTTCTGATGGGCATGTGGGACTTGGTGGGCTGGATATTTTTTATGTGGATGACTTGAGTAATAGTGATTGGGGTGCAGTAGAAAATCCGGGCGCACCGCTCAATACAGCGTATGATGATTTTGGGCTAATCTGGAATCAAGAGGGAATATGGGGGTACTTCACGTCCAATCGGCCGGGTGGTCTGGGTGCAGACGATATTTACATGGTCACCACCTACTGGTTGCAAATACTGCTGGATGTTGTAGATGTCCAAACGGGTGCGTCTTTACCTACGGCTTATGTGCGTGACTCAACAGGGCGTACAACCGTACAGATGGATCAGGGGCGACCGTTCGTGTCCTTACCGGCTGGTGCTTGCAAGCCTTTGGTTTGCCAAATGGAAGGATACGAAACTCGGACGCAAATGGTGTGTGCCGATCCGAACAATCCTCAAGTTGTTCAGATTTTAATGACGCCAAAGGTACGTGGTATGCAGATCATCGGCCGCATTTTTGACCAACAAAGCGGCAAACCACTTGCCGGTGTTCGGGTGCAGCCCGCATCAAAGGATTGTGCAACACTGCCAGTTGTAACCAGTGATGCCAACGGCACTTTTGTGTGGCAAACCGAAACGCTAACGAATTGTTGTATAATATTGAGATTAGAAAAAACCGGATACTTTGCGCAAACCATGAGCCGCCCCATTTGCCTTAGCCCGGAAAAACCTCATGTACAGTTAGAACAGCTCTATTTACAGCCTTTCTCTATACAGGAGGATACCCCCAGCGCGGAAACAATGATCCATTCGGATGCCCCCTTCCGAGCCAGCGCCCGACCTACCCGTGCGGATGGTTCTATCGCTTATGTGTTGAATATTTATTACGATTTTGAAAAAACGAATATTCGGGAAGACGCCGTACCAGAGTTGCAAAAATTACAACAACTATTACAGGATAACCCCGATTTATTAGTGGAAATTAGTTCGCATACCGACTCACGCGGCTCAGAGCGTTACAATCAGCGCTTATCACAAAAAAGAGCCGAAGCAGTGGTCAACTGGTTGGCGGCACGAGGCATCCAGCGTAGCCGTTTGGTGCCTAAAGGTTATGGTGAAAACCTTTTGGTTAATGACTGCAAAGACGACGTACCCTGCAGCGACGAAGCGCACCAGCTCAACCGCCGCACCGAATTTCGTGTAATCGGTAGAGTGGGCGAACGCAATCCTTAAAAATCTTCTTACGTTCGTTGGTGGAGGCTTTGGCCATTATTTGTTTTTATTACAGTGGTTAGTGGATCAACCATTTCATGATAGCGATATGAATACATTACACAAAACCATCGAAGGAGGCAAGCGCATAGACCAACTTATGGAAATGGTGCCGGTAATGCGCAAAATGCCGGTGGTGGAGGTAGGTGAAATCTTGCAGGACATAGACGAAACCAATCTGTTCAATGTGCTGGATCGCTTTTCTTTAGAGCAGCAGGGGCTGGTTTTTTCGGAATTTCCCATAGCCAAACAGCTACGGTTGTTCAAATCCGTTTCCCAGAAGCGGTTCGCACAGATTTTTGAGCACATGCCTTCGGACTATCGGGCCGACCTTTTTCAGCATCTTACACAGAAAGAACAGGCGGCATTATTGCCATTTCTTCCCAAAAGGGTGCGTGAAGATGTCATAACGCTTAGTGCTTACCCCCCAGAAACAGCGGGCGGCATTATGAGTACGGACTTTGCGACCGTGCAACGCGACATGACCTGCGCCGAGGCCATTGATAAAGTGAGAAGCGATGCGCCTTCTAAAAAGACCATTTATTACATATATGTAGTAGATGACAACCAGCAGTTGCAAGGGTTTATAACCCTCAAAGACCTGATACTGGCAGAACCTCCTACCAAAGTGGAGCAAGTGTTGCATCATGATTTTGCCTTTGCTTACGTAGATGAAGACCGAGAGCAGGTGGCCCAAAAAATTGAAAAATATGACCTTGTGGCTATACCTGTTTTGAACAGGACCAACCAATTGGTTGGCATTGTTACCCACGATGAAGCCATTGATGTCATTCGGGCCGAGCACTCAGAAGATATGCAAAAATTTATGGGCATTGTGCAGGCAAGCGAGGAATTTGATTATATCGCCACGAGTACATTCAAACATTTTAAAAAAAGAGTGGTGTGGGTGGTATCATTAGCAGCGATAGGAATTATTTCGGGGGTTATTATTCACAATTATGAAAATGCTTTAGAAAAATTACTCATCCTTGCTTTATATATGCCTATGGTAGCGGATACAGGCGGCAACGCTGGCAGCCAAGCGGCTACAGTAGTGATACGGGCCTTGGCGCTGGGGCAGATCACATTGGGTAAATGGTTTAGCATTCTTTGGAAAGAAGCAAGAATCGCTTTCATGCTCGCTATTTGCTTAGGGCTGGTAGCTTACGCCAAAGTGCTTTTTCTGAGCTGGGAAACCGAAATTCCGACAGAATATTCCTTAGCTATGATCGCTTTAATGATTTCGCTGGCATTATCTTTGCAAGTAATAACCGCTACCATTATTGGCGCGGGATTGCCCCTGTTGGTAAAACGTTTTGGCGGCGACCCTGCCGTAGCAGCCAGCCCTGCCATCACCACCGTTGTTGATATTACTGGGCTGCTTATTTACTTCGGCGTAGCAACGCTGTTTTTTTCTTTATGAACAGGTAAAATAATAATTATGAAAAAAGTAACCTTCATTACTTACGCCGTAATGATTGGCGCAGGTTTGTTTGCTCAAAACCCCGACACCACCGAAACCTCAAAACAATTGCCCTTTTTTATTGACCACAGCAAACGGATGCCAGAATTAGAGCTCGATGATAAAAAAGAAGGAACATTTGTGACTGGGCTTCCTCGATTCGAGTTCGACCCCATTCGCGGATTTGGGGTAGGCGCCAACGCTTTCATCTTTTGGAATAAGACCAAAGACGATCCATTTTTTGATTATACACCTTATCGGCACCGACTCAATGCGGAGTTTTTTATTTTTCAAAATGGCAGAATACGATATGCCCTTAATTATGATGCTCCTTATATTTTTAATTCTAAATGGCGGCTCAGAGCCGATGTGGTACGCTGGGAAGACCCTAATGCGCAGTATTGGGGTATAGGTCGATCATCACTCAATCCATTGAAATTCAATGATAAACGCACGGGCGAAATTCGTACTTTTAATAAAGTGAAAGATTATGAAGACAACTTAGTTTTTGCCACCTTAGGTAATGATGGGGCTTATTATACCGATTTTCATTTTAATCATATTGAGCAAAGAGAGCAGCTTTATAATGTGCTGGGCGAGCGAGTAATGATGGGTGGTAAGCTCCGATTGATGTTTGGCTACGAAGCATTATTCACTTCATTTACTTCTTATAATGGTTTGAAAGCAGAAGAAGCATTTACATTGGATGGCGCTAAAGTTGACGCTATTAGCAATCCGACTTTAGTGGATTTGCAGAAAGCGGAAGGCGTCTGGGACAGATTTAATCTGTCTGGCTTTACCAATAGCGATCAATACCAATTTACCAGTATGATTGCGGGCGCCCTGATTTATGATACCCGAGATTTTGAACCCGATCCTTCGCAGGGTATTTTCTTACAATATTCGCATGAATATGCTGCACCATGGTTAGGCTCTAATTTCAACTTTAACAAATTTATGATACAAGGTCAATTTTTTCATACGTTGAAAAGATGGAGAAATGATAAAAGCCGCTTAACCTTTGCCGGGCTGGCAGCAGTAGGTCATATTTTCGGGCCCAATATTAACTTTATTGAAATGTGGGACTTATCGAGCCAGGCGGAGGCCGGTGGTATCTTAGTGCTCGGCGGCGGGCGTTCCGTGAGGGGGTACCGTGAGGCTCGTTTTCTGGCGCCTACCGTAGCTTTGGTCAACTTAGAGCTGAGAGCAAAGTTTTATGATTTCAGATTGTTGCGGCAATATTTTACATTAGGTATAACGCCTTTTTATGATTGCGGCAGCGTGTGGGATCAACCCGCCGACATGAACTTTCGGCGATGGGTGAGCGCACCAGGTTTAGGCGGCCGGATCAACTGGAACCAGTCCACCGTCGTTCGACTTGACTACGCGCAGAGCCGAGAAGGCGGACAATTCTTCTTCGGCTTCGGGCATATTTTTTAAAATAAGTAAATCCGGTTCTGTTGAGAACCTTTTTACTATCTTTATAGTACCTCTTTGGCATCTGTGCTGATGGTAAAATTCATCTGTTAAGATGCTTGGCAGGGTATGTTTAGATGGCATTAAGCAGCTTTTGAGATGCTAAGAACGATCTTTAAACATCCTTAAAACATTTTCATTAGATGCTATTTAGCAGCTAAGCAAATGCAAGAAGCCATCTTTTTTGAACCATAAAAGCATCTGTAGAGCACACCAATAGCTTACAAAGAGATACCAAATAGGTTCTTTTGAAATGGTTGATAGGATGCCAACAGATGGTATAGTGGTACTCAAGTGATATTTGTAGAAAAATTTTTAACCTGACCCATTGAAAGAATCAAGTGCTGGCACCAGCATATTATTTTACATTCAATATTTTAACATGATAAAAAACACGATTGGGATTACAGTAGCCGCGCTATTATTATCCTTTAGCGCTACGGCCCAGCGCAGCACCAAATTGGCTTTGCTCAAATACAACGGCGGCGGCGACTGGTACGCGGTGGTGGATGCTATGCAGAATCTGGCGCAGTTTTGTAATGAGCAACTAAATATGAACGTGGATCGCAACTATGCCACCGTAGAGGTAGGCAGCGCTGAAATTTTTAATTATCCTTTCTTGTTTATGACGGGTCACGGCAACGTTGTATTTTCGGATGCGGAGGCCGCCAATCTGCGCAATTATCTATTAGGAGGGGGCTTTTTGTATGTGGACGATGATTATGGAATGGATCCTTACTTTCGGGTGGCGATCAAAAAAGTATTCCCTGACAAGGAATTAGTTGAATTGCCATTTCAACACGCTGTATATAATCAACGCTTTCGCTTCGGCAATGGCGCACCTAAAGTACACGAGCACGATGGCAAGGCACCACAGGTTTTTGGGATTTTGCATGAAGGGCGCGTTGTGTGTTTATATACTTATGAGAGCAACATTAGCGATGGCTGGGAGTCGCCGGAAGTGCATGATACCCCAGAGCCGCTGCGCCGACGTTCGTTGGAAATGGGCGCCAATATTGTGCAATTCGCATTCACGCAATGACATGCATTGCAATGCTTATGTTTATTGGTGAATGTTGATCTGTCGGGCCAGTTCGGCGGGCACGCGCACTAATTTATGGTCTTCCGTTTGGATTTCTACGGCGTCCTCTTGTTTTTGTTGCAAGATAATATCCATTTCCGGTAGCAACCCCAATTGCCACAACTTGGCAGTGATGCGTTCACTCATTTGACGGGCGGCGATGCGCGCATGTTGGGCTACTTCCAGACGGATGAGCGGAAAATCAGGATGCACTGGTTTTGATGGAATGGGTTCGCCGTGCGGGTCGAGGTCAGGAAAGCCGAGCGTCTTGTCCACTTCATCCAGCAATTCTTCTGATAACAAGTGTTCATAATGCTCCGCTTCGTCGTGTACTTGCTCATGGTGTAACCCGATTTTATCGGCTAAGTAGGTTTCCCAGAGACGATGTGCCCGCACCAAACGAAGCGCCTGGGTACGCCCTGCTTCGGTGAGGTGCTGCGTAGGCGTCAGCCAGCCTACTTGGCGCATAGCACGTAGGCTGCGGCGAAGTTGTAGCGGATGGATGCCCATTTCTTGGGCAAATACGGATGCTTCTAAAGGTTCATTCGCCTGTTCTTGCTGTCGGAAAAGTCGTTTGAGGATGTCTTCTAATTGAATGCGGCGACGCAGTTGATATTTTCGATACCATTTAAATAGTAGCCCGCGCTGTGGCGCAGCGAATACTGCCAGCAAGTAAAAAAAAGTAGCGGTGACAGCCATCGCGGGGCCGGGTGTTGTTTCAAATTGTATGGATAGCAGCAATCCTAAAAAGGCAGATACCATGCCGATGATAGCGGCCAGCAGCAATACTTTACGCAGCTTATCAGACAGCAACAATGCAGTAGATGCCGGTGTGATCAGCATCGCTACTACCAATATGACGCCAACGGTTTGCAAAGAGGCAACTACCGCAAACGCTAATAGTAGCATCAGAAAATAATGCACCAACCGAACGGATATTCCCATCGTTTGAGCTACAATTGGCTGAAAAGTAGTGATAAATAAATAACGATAAAATACAATAACACTCAATAATACATAGATGGTAACCCCTGCCGTCAGGTATAAATCCTGATCGGATACGCCTAATACATTGCCAAATAAAAAATCCTTGAGATCGAGATGAACGCCTTCGTTGCGACTGATCCAGGAGATGCCCATCACCCCGATGGAGAACATAGCGGTAAAAACAATGCCGATTGCCGCGTCGTTTTTGGTTTTGGCATTATGTTGTATCCAAGTGATACTAACAGCAGCTACCAATCCAGCGATAACCGAACCCGTGAAAAAGGCAACTACGTTGTAAGCGCCTACCCACAAAAAAGCAAACACAACGCCCGGTAGGATGGCATGCGCCAAAGCATCACCAATGAGCGACATATTGCGCAATACGATGAAACAACCCAATATACCGCACATCAAGCCTACTAATAACGAAGCAATTAAGGCACGCATGGCCCAGCTTTCCTGCAATAGCTCTATCCAGTTCATTGTCAATTGAGAGTGATGGGTTTTGTTATTTGTAACATATTGTATTTCAATATTTTATAGAATACTAAGCGATCTAAAACGTCTTTGAAGCCTTTTATGGGGTCTCGTAAAACGAGGGCTACTTTGCAAATCGTAAAATGGTGTCCTCCTTATTTGCAAGTACAAAGATAAAATGTTTTTTATAATTATCAAATTATATTTTTAGTGCAGCCTAAAAAATGGAGCGAAAAAAAAATTAGCCGAATGATCTGCAATCATCCGGCTAATAGTTGCTTAGAATTCCGAGCTGATCTCAGCGAACCAGCGCAATGTCGCCCGTTTTGGTTTCGGTGCGCGGCTGCCCTTCATTGTCATACGAGAATCGCAACATATACACATACACATTAGCATCGGCAGGTCGTCCTTTGAAGGTGCCGTCCCAGCCATCTTCCGGTTTGCCACTGGAAAACATCAGTTGTCCCCAGCGATTGAACACGCGAAAATCATAAAACGTGACCGGACAGCCAATGAAAGGCTCGATTGTGTCGTTGACGCCATCGTCGTTTGGCGAGAATGCATTCGGAACATACACACGACAGGCAAAATCATCCTCCGGTAATGCCGGTGCTGCATTCGATAGCAGTAAAAAACTGCATAAGGCGCACAAAATGGCGTTCAAATAGTAGTGTTTATTGTTCATGAGATTATAAATTATGGTACATGTCTTTTTTAAAAATGGGATCATATATTTAGCGCGGCAAATATATTTAAGAAAATCAAATATTTCTATAAAAGCCTTACTCGTTTTCGGGGAGGGCTTATCATCGCAAGGAACGTAGCTTTTCGATGAGGCGAAGGATTAGGCCGTTGATGTCTGGTGAAAGCCGCAAATAAAATACGCTGAATAAATAAATACTGCCAGCTACAACTGACCGAATGATGATGTCGAACACCGGATGCCCCAGCCCAGGTAGCCAATACGCGGCCATGTAGGCTGCCCCCGCCACAGGCAATACCCAGAGCATCGGCACAGTGAATGGCTGCATATGAAGTTTGTGATAAATAAACCACAATTTGATTACATTAAATAAAGATATAGACACTAAGGTGGCTAAAGCTGCGCCGCGTATATCGAGCGCTAATGTTTTGATAAACAGGTAGTTAAATCCGATATTGAGCACAGCCAAGGCTAAGGTAAAATAAAAACCCATCCGAAAATACTTGGAATATGCGATGATTTGTGAATTGATACCTGTAGCCATATCAAAAATATAACGCATACCTAATAGCAGGATAATCAGTTTTTCCGCTCGATAGAGTGCTTGCTTATCAGCAGGCATCAGATCAAAAAGGCTGTCTAAGTTAACCCAAATGCCCAGCAGGAGCAGGCAACCAATAATGAACTGATTGAGCGCAGTTTTATGATACAATTCTTGCACCTGCGCCCAATCGTTGCGCTGGATGGCATGTGCTACAATCGGGCTGGTAATTTTTTCTATTGAGCGGCGCGGCACATCCACCACCGAACCAATGTACATAACAATCGTAAAAACACCGAGACGCCCCAGCCCTTCCTGCGACAATAGCAGCACAATCATCACCTTGTCAATCCACTCCAGCAAGCTGTCGCCGATGCTTCCCAGCACGCCATAAAAGCTAAAAACGCCCATTTCACGGGCCAACGGTTTGCTGACAAATCGAAAATCTGGCTTTAAATGCAACTGCCCCAGCCAGTAGGTGTAAGCAACTAAACCCAATAATGTAAGCCCATACACGCCTACAATACCTCCTACCAATTCGCTAAAACGAATCACGGATAAACAATATAATAGCGTAATAGCCCCTCGACCAATTTTGACCAGCACGTTTTCCAGCAGTGTAGGAATAACAATTCGTAAAAAATTTTTAATGTAATGTATAAATAAAGTGCTGAAAACGAAGAAAAAAAGTAGCGGAAAAATATACCATGCGTATTGCTGTACTAATACGTCACGCGCCGATAGAAACGATTGTACCGGTATTTGAAATACCCAAAGCCCCAATCCTAAACATAGCAATCCTACGCTCGGTAGTAATAGCATAAAAAACAAGAATCCATGATGCCCCGTTTTGGCATCTTCAAACACCGGAAAATAGCGCACCACCAAATTGGTAACACCAAGTAACACAAAGGGCGCCAGCAACATAACACTGCTCAATAAAAATTCGATCAGCCCCAGTTCCTCTTTTGGAATCAAGGGGTAGATAAACAGCGTATTTACCGCACCCAGCGCTACGCCAAAGTACGTGATGATACTATCTTTAATTCCTTGTCGTTGTACAACGCCCATATTTTTCAATAAGCTCTTCTTCCAAAACAAACGCGGACTATCATGTTATAAACCACTGATTTTCAAAAATTTAACACTCAGAAAATCGTGCGTTTATAAATGGTTAATTACTTAGCTCGCAAAATAACGGAAAATAGACGGAATGAAAAAACGTTGTTTTTTGCCTAACTTTGCCCCCCAAAAAAATCAGTACACGCATGAGTCAGCCTCTATTGTCTATTCTTATTTCTACTTACAATCGCGCCGCTATCTTGTCTGAATGCCTCTATTCATTGACCCAGCAAAGCGCAGCCCCAGCAACCTTTGAGGTGTTGGTCATTAATAACAATGCAACCGACCATACGCTCCAGGTAGCCGAAAGCTTTTTAGGAAAGGTGCCCAATTTGCGTATTTTTACAGAACCCCAACAGGGGCTTTGCTTTGCACGTAATCGGGCGTACCGTGAAGCCGCTGCCGACTGGGTCCTTTACCTTGATGATGATGCCAAGGCCTCGCCCAATATGGTGGAGCGCGCCCTGAACACCATTCAGCAGCATCCGCAGTACCGCGTTTTTGGTGGGGTGGCGCTGCCTTGGTACAAATATGGTAAACCACACTGGTATCTTGACCGGTACGTAGCGACTAATGAGTTGCCCTATAAAAAAGTATCCCCTTTGCGTGGTAATCAATTTGCCATCGGGTGCATTATGGTCTATCATCGCCCTACCTTGGAGGCGTATGGCGGCTTTAGTGAGGAATTGGGAGGCATGACTGGCAACAAAATTGTGTGGAATGATGAAGTAGAATTGCAATTGCGCATGCGGCGGCAGGGAGTGCCCATGGCACATGACCCTGAGCTATTTATTCAGCACTTAGTACCGACCTATAAACTTTCCGTGGACTGGTTTTTTAAAGCTGCTTTTGCTCAGGGGCGCGACAATGTGAAGGCTAAAAACGTAAATCCCCATCCATTTAATTTATTGATAATCAGCATTGTAGCACTTTCAATGATGTTCGTACACTTAACGATCTACACTCCTCGATTATTGAAAAAAACATATTACATCGAGAATTGGCTGATTGATGTATTCCGAAAAGTTGCTAAGCGCGTGGGCACCGTTTACACCATTCTGTTGGAAAAGGGAAAGAACGTGCAGGCCTGAGCTTTTCGGATGCTATCAAATCATGTTTGATTTTCAACAACTCATGCTCTTATTCCTACCATTGGTACGTCTTTGCTTGAATGATAAGCGGCATCACCAGATATTTGCCATCAGAGCAGCAAAAAAACATCACTCGTCGAAAAAAATAATAAAAGGCGTTGATTTTTTGAACACTGTTCAGTATCTTTGCGTTGTCATTTCA
>CALMSP010000298.1 GCA_937872405.1 uncultured Saprospiraceae bacterium
ACTGCCGGGCGTAGCTGGAAAGGCTTTCCACATAGCGGCGCTGCCCCTCGGCGTAAAGCGTATCAATAGTAATGGACGACTTGCCGCTGCCCGATACGCCAGTGACTACCACGAGTTTGTTTTTGGGAATGGCGAGGCTGACGTTGCGCAGGTTGTTGGCCCGAGCACCTTTAATAAAAATGACGTCCCGAAAGTCTTTCGGCTCAGTAGGCTCGGCAAGGACAGTGGTTTCAGCAGTTTTTTTCTTCGGCATGATTCAATTGGTATAATGGTGTGTCACCGCTTTAGAACGCACTAAGGTATGTCACAATTATGAAAAACAAATGCACCTCGTTAAAAACAAAAAAAAGCAGGTAGGGTTGTGTAAAAAATGACGCCATCATCAGTATTTTATAATATTAAAACATACTGAAATATTTATAAAATTTTGGTAGGTTTTGCCAACAAGGCGCTACGTTGTAAATAGCATTGGACTTCGTTCTATTTTGGCTAAATATTTTGCGCCTGCCCAATTCTGCTGAATACTTTCGCTCATGTTACAGTTTTTTATTAAAGCTAAAAACAGCCTGTCGGGGGCGCCATCTATAATAACTGATGGTCTCATCGAATGCATTCTGCGCTATCGTGATGTAATACGGATTGTTGAATATATTACTGATATTCAAGAAGATATCTGCTTTTAATTTAGGCAACGTATGCCTGTATTCGCAAGCAAATAATCCGTTCCATACTTGTCGTGCGGCAACTGCTGTAAAATATTGATGATACGCAGCCCGAATAGAGCTATTTGTATTTACTTTTATAAAATAAATCAGTTCCGTATTTAGCTGATATCCGGGTTCATCAAAAAAGTTATTGGAAAAAAGCTGAAAAGCAGGTCGCAAACTAATAATACTTTGGGCAAATGTATAATCTATTTGTGTCCGCGTATAAAAAAAATGATTCTGAATGCTTAATCTTTCGCCGTTAATGATACTGGGTCGCTGAGAAAATCTATAGGAGGTTCTAACATTAAAACGCATATGATTGCTAATGATACCGGCAATATTACTCTGTAAACCAGTACCTCTAACTCGGTTGTCATTCCGAATGAAATTATTCACTACGCCAAGTTGATTAAAATTATTGTTGTTTATAAAATCATATTGCATCTCGAAGAGCGAGGCGCCAATATTATATTCGCTTATTTTTCCTACACCCCGACCGAAAAAACCTCCATTTAATTCCTGTTTATTAAAACGATTGATATCAAAAAGAGAGGTTGCAATATTTCTATTGGCTCTAATGATATACCCTTCGTAAAATAAGTTATCAAAACGATCAAAATCTTGCTGGAAAGCATAGGACGCCGACCAGTAGTTGTTAGCTGGTGTCTTTAGTTGATATTCGATTTTTGGATTGATAATCAGCAAGTTAAAAGAAGATTGGTCGTTATTAATCTCATTGTTGAGCCGCAATAACGATGCTGATAAGGGCAAGCGCAACGTCCAGGTGTTGTTATTTTTTTCTTTTTTATATACTTGATTAAAATAAGGAAGCCATTCGCTAAAAATATTTTGATTTTGAAAAGCCGAACCCAGTGATTCATAAGTTCCTGAACTGTTATTGGTGATAATATCGGAATTTAAAGTCGTATAATGATAAATTGCGCCAAAATTTACTTGTCCTCTGATATCTTTTATTTTAAAAAAAAGATTGGAGTACGTATCCGTCTTAAATCTGCTGTTTTTCACCATTTGCGCGGCTTCATTCAAGCGGGTAGGTGGAAAATCGGGTGTAAAAATATCCACTGGCATTAATACTAAATTATAATCTGTCGTTTGATATGTAATATTTGAGTTGATTTGATATGCTTTATTGTTGCGTCGAATAATGGTTGTTAATTCAGCAGCGCTTTTAAGATCATTTTTATTTAGTTCCTCTGGAAAAAGCACATCATTTACTTGATTATTAGCATTAGATTTTATCATATTCCAATCGGCATTTACATCCGCTCGGAAAAATACTTTCGTAGCGTTATGCTCTAAAATGAGACGGTTGTTCCATACCAATGGGCGCTCAACGGCATTTAAAATTTCATCAAATTGCACTTCATTGCTTCCGTCATTCCATCGTAGCAAGCGGTTTCCGATATTCAAAATTCTATCTCTTCGCGCAAATCCTTGCCATTTCAATTCTGTATAGGTAGCAATTTTTCGCAGATAATTATACCCACCGGTTAACTCTTGATTATCAAGATAATATTGCTCTTTTACTAAAAGTGGAGGTATTGCTTTATTAATCTGAATCAAATCAAAGGTTAGATCGTTAAAATTAATGTAAAGATTTTGAAAATTATTTCCTTGGTCTTCACCAATATTATTAGCAGAACCCAATATATTAAATTGTTGCTTTTTAGTAAAACCAAAAATATCAGCAGCCCCTAAATAAAGTAACGGGCTTGCGCCTGCCCCGCCGCGCAGCGAACCAGTTACAGCAATATTCGATTTGAGCCGCAGGTTAATCGCTGCATTGTCGGGGCGTAGCAGCGAATCCAAGGCACGAATGGGTTGATGTCGCTCAATAATTTCAATGTCGCGGATAGCATCAATGCGGAGATTGCGCGTAGCAATACGATACCTGCCCTCCAGCATATCCAATCCTTCGATGTAAAATTTGGAAATATCCAGCCCATTATATTGAATGCGGCCATTACCTTCAATCGTAATACCGGGTATTCTACTCAATACTTGCTCAATATTTTGATCTGAATTTTGCCGATACCGACTCACATCAAATATCAACGTATCGCCCCGTTGCATGAAAGGATCATTTTTTACTACTAATTCTGGTAGTTTATAGACTTGCGCGGGCAGTGTAATTTCATGATAAGGCGTTGCTGTTTGTATATAATTTTTTTGAGCAGCGTAGGACAAATGGGTAACAATGATCCACACAGAATCCAGATTTGACGGGATTTTCAGGGTAAATTCTCCATTTTCGCCGGTGATGCCAAACGTAATAATAGTGGTGTTTTCATTTAGTTGCAATATAACATTTGCTGCTACAACCGGCTTGCCCTGTTCGTCTTTTATCATACCTTTTATCACTTGCTGCGCGTGCATCTTAGCGGGGCACATCAGTGTAAATAAGCATACAAGCAAGCAGAACAAACGTATAATATTCATATAATCTAATATGCTTTTGATTGTCGCCGAAGAAAGTAATACCTTTTTTAGATGCCGGATACCAGATTTTCAGACAATAGACATTAGCCATCACCCATTCACTAAAAATGCCAAAAGGGACTGAAAAGCAAGTGTTTAATTAAATTTAGGGCAGTGGGTCAAATCAGTTGTTTTACTTTTCAGATTTCGCAAATCTTTAAGATTTACGAAACCTCATCCACCGTTTTGACCCATTACCAAATTTAGATGCATCTTTTCTTATTGAAAATGGTATAAAGCCAAACATAAAAAACAGATAATCAATATATTAGAGTATTATAACTGTTCGATTATCAAATCAAATCGCTTCTCAAAATTTTTCTTCTGCTCTAATAGCTGATCTTCTGGGAAGTCTATTATAGAGGTGGGCATCGTGGGGTTTTGCTTATGGGCAATCGTTTTTTGGACAAAAGTTTTCCGATCTACTTTTTGGCTTTTATCCTCCATCCAGTTTCTTATTACAACTTGACTTTTATCTGTTGTAATATTTGTTGCAGTAAAAGTGTACCAACCCTTATCATCCACAATCCTTAGGATAAGTCCTGGCAAACCCTGGAATACATAAGGCCCATCATTGATTGGCACTTCCAGCGTGAACCAAGCATAATAGCGCCGTCCGCCATAGTTCGTAACTGCTTGCATACACGACAATCCGAGAATAGTATCTGTCTCTCCAGTAAGTTCCCATGCCAGCGCCATCGGCTCCTCCATGTGCTGAAGAGGTAACGAAAGGTACATCGCAAACGAAAGAACGCTACCAGATTGGAAGTTTTTAATAATTTTATAATTAGAACGCACAGATTTTCTGATTACTCTTTCTGTAACTAAATTTACATAGGTTTGCACCTCTTTTGGCGATTTGAAATCTGGTTCTGGATAGTCCTTTTTAAAAGCCATCATTATGGAGTCATTATAATACATGGCGCTAGCAGCAAATTTCGACTCTTGCCCCACTCGAAGTAGCTTGAATTCTTCGGGGCTGGAAAATGTAGTAGCAACCGTGTCGGTGATGAATATAAAATTGTAATAAACAATATAATCTGCTATGGTCTGAGCATGTAATACATAGGCGCTTATAAGGAGGTAGCATGTAAGTATTTTTTTCATTGGGTTGAATTTTTATGTACCTGGGCAATCATTAGGATTACCCAGGTGTAACTAACTTAATGTTTTATTCTAAAAACTCAGATATAATTTTTACAAGCCTGGTCACAAAGATCGAGAACCCATCCTGCAAGAGGGGGGTGAGGACAGCAGCCTCCTTCACAATATTGAGCCCTAAAACTTGCACCACAATGGCAATTAATTGTAATGACAGTGCAATTAGTGCAACAGGTTTCGCATGTAGCATTTGACCCACTTTCTTCAATACTTTGTACCTCAGTAGCAGCATTCGTTTCATCCAAATTCTTGTATTGCGAGACTACGGTTTTATCATCTTTTCCCAATGTGACTACGTCGGTCTTTTCAATAGTATTCAATGCAAAGTTCTGTGTACTTAATGCTAAAAGTAATGTCAGTATCAATAATAACTTTTTCATTGTTTTAAAGATTTAAGGATTAAAGATTTGGATTCTGAACGTAAATCGCGCAATTCACATCCTAAATTTACCC
This sequence comes from uncultured Saprospiraceae bacterium, assembly GCA_937872405.1. Classification (GTDB taxonomy): domain Bacteria; phylum Bacteroidota; class Bacteroidia; order Chitinophagales; family Saprospiraceae; genus JADJNW01. Next base: position 4,821 of record CALMSP010000298.1, read on the forward strand.
CAATCCAAAATAACATGCAAATGCATTTCCGATTTTTTCCGATTTTTTCCGATTATATTTATAGCTAATGACACACCACGAATCGCATATACAACCCACGTTTTATTTACTAAAAATGACGCTATTCTTTATAATCAAAAACATAAGGAATACCTACATGCTCGAAAATGAGTTGCTGGTAAGCTGGCGAGATACGACCGCGTTTGGGGATTACATCCTTGAATACTTCCGAGTTGAGTAAATTGTAGAGCGTGCGCTCAGTAATGCCGAGTATTTGCGCTAAGTCCTTGCGGGTGTGGTATCCCTTGATGACTACGAGTTGTTTTGGTAGCATGACTTGACCATTGTTCATTAGATTGAGCAAAAGCACGGTACGAGCAGTACCGCCGAACGATAGTTTATGCTCTTTTGAACGAAGCGAGCAGTTGGTTTGTTTTTTGGGCAATTTTTTATGGATTATAAGCATAAATATCAAACAGCAGTGCTTGCTCGTCAAAAGCGGGATTAGCAGGTGATGAAGCCGATATATACAAGCCTTGCTTACCTACAAACATGATGTACATATTTAGTCCGGTATCTTCAAACAACTGTTCGTGCAGGGTGCGTCCGTTTTTATCCAATATCATAATAGAAAACCTCGGTGGATATTCATACTCCGTCCGGTACTCATCATTCGATTGGTGGTCTTCCCGTATTGGCAATTTTACAACCCTGTAAAATAAATTCCGGTAGGGGTCATAAATTAAATGGCTGTAGAAAAAAATACGTGCATAATATTCATAGGGAGTCATGTTAGGATTGAGGGGCTGAAATTTTGTTTTATACATAGAGGCCGCCTCTATGGCCGTAGCTGTTTTGAAGTCAGCGCTGTAATAAATATTATGATCACTTTCAAAGCTGTAATACAGTTTTTCACCATCATAGGTAGAGCAGTGCAAAAAAGGTAAAGGATTTTTCCCCGCCACAAAAAGTGCCTTTGGTGCCTGAAGTCCGGTGTTTCTATACGTTTGATTTCGGGTGTTTACCACTCTAAAAATAGAATAAACCTCATCCCCAGATTGAGCGCTACTTCCAGGCATAAAAGGTGTTTTCAGCGGTATCAGGAACGAATCAGAGTGAATACGATAAAGATCATTTGTGTACTTAGAGTTCATTGAGGTATAATTATTGGCATTGCGCAAGTCTTCTGTATCGGCAAAGATTAGCTGCTGTACAATCTTGCCATTCCCATTTACTAAATAAAGTTTACCAGCTAGCTCAGTTGCTAAATAAACAGAATCAGCGCTTAGTACCGTAAAGCCTTGTATCTTGTACAATTTTTCAGGCCCCTCCCGCTCAAAACGCATGATTTTTGCTATTTCCTTTTTTTCTAAATCATATACCAAAATGGAATGATTAAAGTTATTGTGCCAGAATAAATATTGTCCATCATTATTATGATAGTATTTGACGGTGTAGGAATAAGAGTCATTACCCGGTGGAAGGGGAAGTTCTACATGACCAATCTTTTCTAAATATCCTGTTGTTCCCCGCTCCTTTGTACAGGCAAAGATTGTTATATTTATCAAAATAAATATAAATGAATGCTTGGATATAAAATACATGGTTTTGCAGGTTTATTAAACATCTGAAGGGGTGTAGTAAATACACCCCTAATTTGGTCTTTGTAATGTAGTGCGAATACTATATAATATTATCGCAGCACACCGCGCAAATCCAGGTAGAATAAAAAGGTTGGCAGTCTCCATGCTCTACATTCCAGTAACATTCAAATGAACCCGTTTTACAAATGGTAGCCTGTGCCGGTTGTGGTAATAAAGCCATGGTAGCAATTAAGAATAAACCTAAAATAAGCCCCTTGATGTTTTTCAACTTTTTCATTGTTTTAAAGATTTAAGGATTAAAGATTTGGATTCTGAACGTAAATCGCGCAATTCACATCCTAAATTTACCCCAATCCAAAATAACATGCAAATGCATTTCCGATTTTTTCCGATTAATATTTTGCATACCCGGCGCGCACGTGCTCATGTGCTGCCCAAAACAAAAGCCGACAATGCAGGGCTGATAATCCACTCGAATTTTTGTATCATTGCGGCATAAACTTTGGTACGTATGGATATTTTTACCGTTATCACGATTCTTACGGTTTTGGCAGCTATTTTTGGCTATATCAATGTGCGCTTCTTGCGGCTGCCTACTACTATCGGGCTGATGATTATTTCTATTCTGTTTTCGCTGTTGGTCATTGCGGCGGGCTACTTCGACCGCGACATTATCGAATTGGAAACCGAACTTGTACAAAGCATTGATTTTCAAAAGGTACTGATGGAAGTCATGCTGAGTTT
>CALMSP010000299.1 GCA_937872405.1 uncultured Saprospiraceae bacterium
GTAATCGGCGAAAAAATATTTGCCATGATATTGTGGCGGAAAAGTAGCCACTTCGGGGTTGTAAAAAGTACCGCCTGTGACGGCGCAGCCCTCGGCGTGGCTGTAAGCATAGAGCGGATCGCGGTAGTTGACGGGTGGCGCTTGCGTAGTACGGAAACCTTCAATGATTGGCCAGCCATAGTTGCCACCTTTTACAATATCGTTGACCTCCTCGAAGCGCTCGCCGCCTACATCATTAGCGAAAATCCGACCAGTACTTGGCTGTAGGGCGAAAGTAAACGGATTACGCAATCCTAATGCCCAAATGGCGCGGTTGTTGCCACTTGTCTGCTGGTAAAAAGGATTATCTTCTGGAATGCTGCCATCATCGTTGATACGCAGAATTTTACCCAGCAAATTAGTTAGACGTTGCGAATTATTTGCATCTGAGCCATCGCCAGTAGCGATATATAGCTTACCATCGGGCCCGAAGAACATTGCCCCAGCATTATGTATCGTTCCCGACAAGGGATCCATTTCTAATAATACTTCTTCGCTGCCGGGCATAGCGAAATCCCCATTTGCTGTAAAGCGACTAACGCGGTTGCGATTGGCAGCAGGAACGGTGTAGAACACATACACATAATGGTTGCGGTCGAAGTCGGGATGTAGGGCCAGCCCGCTTAGCCCGCGCTCGTTGAAGTTGTCAACGGCTATGCTCAGGAAAGGGTCTGGCAAGAGCTGTCCATTTTTTACAATGCGTATCCGACCATTTTTTTCGGTAATAAAGACGCGCCCGTCAGGGGCTATGGTCATCGTAGTTGGATCAAGATTTTCGGCCAGCCGCACTTGTATAAAGCCTTCCGGCAACTGCGCCCAGATCAGAGCACTCCAAATCAGCGCGATACCGGTGAAAGCTAATCGGTTCATCATACTTTTTGTAATTGTTGTATAACGCATGGCGGTTAAAGTAGCAATAAACTAATAAATTGCTCCGATTTAAAGCCTAAAATGTCAGATATTAGCAACAAATGCCATGCTTTAGCGGGCGCTTTGTACAATATATGCACGCAAATCTTCTACCTGCTGATTGCTCAGGCGCTCGGCAGTGTAGTTGGGCATGTACGTGTGCTTGCCTGGCACCGGCGAAGTGCCCCAGCGCGACACCTGGTACAGCGAATAGCGTGTGTAGCGCGGGATGTGCTTTTGCAAATATTCAAACGACTGTTTAGACCGGTCGAGCCGGAAAAACGCAAACCGCCCGTCTTCGTGGCAATGCAGGCAACTGAGTTCATAGATCAGCTTGCCATTGGCAGGATCGCCCGTTTGGGTATAACCCCCACGACGGTCATCAGGCGGATAAACAAAAGTAGCCGGCGAGGCTTTCTGATACTTGGATTGCAAGAGCGAAATAGCCGCCTGTGACTCATTTTTGTTTTGTAAGGCATTGTTAATCAGGTCATAATCCATGCTATTTAAATTTAAATCGCCCAGTTTCAGGTCTATCGTCCAGAGGTAAGCCAGCACCGATTCTAACTCCCAATTTTCATAACGGCGCCCCTGTGAGCACTGCGTTGCGCACAGTTGAATGGCCTCGCGTAGGTTGTTGCGGGCAGGTTCTACCAGTTTGCCATACTTTTGTTCGTAAAAACCATTATAAAAAGCGGTTCTATTCACTACGCCATGTAAGGGCGAACCCTGCACAAAGGGCAGTCCCTTCGCTTGCACATATTGCAGCCGCGCCTGCGGGTCGGATACACGCAAATCCGGGTCTTCGCGCTCTATATTGTGACAAGCCGTACACACAAAATTTTTACTCTGCTTATTCGTTTTGCCGCCGCCAGGTTTGGTTGTGATGCCTGTCAGCACTAATTCGCGCCCCCGTTCGGCCGATACCCCCGGCAAGTTGAAATTGGGGCGGTGGGGGAGTGGTGTATCCCCTAAGCGCTCCAGCGTCTGTGCGAGTTGGCTATCAGCACTTGCCACAGGTAAAGGATTTGCTGCGCGTTTGTTGGCATTGATGAGTAGCAGACTGCAAAAAGAAATTATTATAAAAAGCCGTATTTTTTTCATGGAAAGCCGTATTTTATTTAGTAAGACTAAGTACAGGACAAAAGTCCAATTTCAAAAAATAAGCTCAAAAAGTTGAGCAG
>CALMSP010000300.1 GCA_937872405.1 uncultured Saprospiraceae bacterium
ACGCCCAGATTGCGATGCAAGGTGAAGATCAGTTCGTCGGGCAAAAGTGCGGCCGTAGCCCCCACGGAGATAGCCTCCTGCCCGATGCCGGAAAACCATTTGCTGACCTTGCCCTGCCGAAGCAGAATGAGCATTTTTTCCTCAATGAGGCGAGGTTTTAGTAGTAACTCATAGATTTCCAGCAACTTATCGTCGCTCAAGCTGCCGCGCTGAAATACCATTGGATGGGTGTGCGCCGTCATAAGCAATTGATCATTTATAGCGTACTGCTTTTAAATATTTAAAAATCAGCATTTTATAAAATATTTTGAAACCGTGCTTAGAGCTGATTCTGGGAAGCAAAGGTACAACGACCAGTTGAGCTAAGAAAATAGTTTTTCAAATATCCGACAGGAAGTGGTTGGCAATTTATACAAGGTACTGCAAGAAAGGATAGTAGGTCAAAACGGTTGTTTTTGTTCAGATTTCGCAAATCTCAAAGATTTACGAAATCAAATCACATTCACCCATTTGACCCAGCATCCAAAAAAGAAAGTCGCTAATTCCTGTGATTAGCGACTTTGCTATATGAAGGAAAACATGGTGTATATACAAATCTATACAATTAAGATACTCGAAATCGAAAAAACGTTGCCTGAAAAGGCGCTTTTTTATTTTTATTTTTATAAAAATCTGTAAATCAAAAAGTTAACAACTACTGGCAGCGTTCAATAATAGTAGCGATGCCCATGCCGCCGCCCGCACAAAGCGTGACCAATCCGGTTTGAAGATCGCGTCGTTCGAGTTCGTCCAAGAGCGTACCCAATAGCATAGCTCCGGTAGCCCCCAGTGGATGCCCCAGCGCAATAGCGCCACCGTTCACGTTGAGGCGTTCGGGGGCTATGTTCAAGTCGCGTTGAAATTTGAGGGGCACCACAGCAAAAGCTTCGTTGCATTCCCAGAGGTCAATATCCTGCATTTGCATACCAGCTATTTTTAGGGCCTTTTGCGCGGCGGGGGTCGGGCCCGTAAGCATGATGACCGGTTCGGTGCCTACATTCGCCATAGCGATAATACGCGCGCGCGGCCGCAATCCCAGCGTTTCGGACTGTGCTCGGTTGCCCAGCAGTATGGCGGCAGCACCATCTACAATGCCGGAAGCGGTACCAGCTGTATGCAAGTGCGCTATTCTTTCTACATTCGGATAACGCCGGAGCGCCATTTCATCAAAGCCGGTAGCACCCAATTGGGCGAAGGCCGGAGGCAGCGCGGCCAGCGCTTCCGCACTCGTATCAGGGCGAATGTATTCATCAGCATCCAGCAGTAGCAAACCATTCGGATCAAATATAGGTATCAAACTTTTGGAGAAGCGTCCTTGTCGTTGGGCCTCATGCGCCCGCTGTTGCGATTGCAAGGCATAGGCGTCCAGATCCGACCGACTGAAACCCTCGATTGTAGCGATCAAATCGGCAGCAATCCCTTGTGGGATGTAACAGGTTGTTTGAATCACCTCAGGATCGTAGAGCAGCGGCCCGCCGTCACTTCCAATTGGCACTCGACTCATGCTCTCTACGCCGCCCGCCACGACGAGTTCAGCCCACCCAGAACAAATTTTCATCGCTGCCAGATTGATCGCCTCCAACCCAGAGGCACAGTATCGGTTGATCTGCATGCCGCTCACCAGATGGCTCCACTGCGCATACAGGAGAGCAGCTTTGGCAATATTAAACCCTTGATCATCTACGGGCGTTACGCAGCCGATGATGGCGTCATCTACTTGAGCTGTATCCAACTGTGTGCGCTGTTGCAAGACTTGTAGTACCGTTGCCAGCAGTTGTATGGGTTTCACTTCATACAGCGCGCCGGTGTGCCGGCCTTTGCCACGCGGGGTGCGCAGGGCATCGTAGATATAGGCTTCCTTTATCATGGTGTGGGTTAATGTTGGGCAAATTTATCAAAAAATTGGGCTATGTGGTGGCATTCGATACGAGTTTGTCAGAACAATCCCCTTTGAATACGGACAACTTATGGGTGCTCGAAGTTGTTAGTACGCACATGATAAGCGATCAATTTATCCAACATTTAGCGGAACGGCTACAAGCGCCGTTGCCTGGCCCTGAAGCCCAATTTCGTATGGCGCATGTGGCTCGCCGCCATGCCGCCATGCCGCCCCCCAATGCTCGGCAGGCAAGTGTGCTGGCACTTTTTTATCCTAAAGCCCTGGACTGGCATATTGTGCTCATCGAACGGGAACAGAATAACCCTAATGATCGGCACGGCGGGCAGATCAGTTTTCCTGGGGGTAAGCACGAAGCGGACGATGCTACGCTCATGCACACGGCACTACGAGAGGCGGAAGAAGAGGTGGGTGCTCCTGCCGAACAGGTACAGATACTTGGCGCTCTGACACCGCTCTATATTCCTGTGAGTAATTTTCAGGTGAATCCTTTTGTTGGTTTTTTATCGGATATGCCTACTTTTCGGCTCCAGACAGAGGAAGTGCGCAGTATTCTGGAGGTGGATTTCCGTACGCTGCGTGCGCCACACACACGCCAAAGCACAACCATTCGCATCGCCTCTAATGTGGCGTTGAGCAACGTACCTTATTTCAATGTACAGGGTAAGGTGGTTTGGGGCGCTACAGCTATGATACTGAATGAGTTACTGGAACTTTCAGCATAAAAAAACTCCCGTGCGAGGCTCGCTCCGGGAGGCAATAATCAAAAAACAGCAGGATATAATTTTAGGGCATAGCAATAGCATTATCGAGCATAGCAGTAAGGCTCAATATCTTTATTGCTGATTTTTAAAATTTTACAAATCACTTATTTTTCTAATAACTTGATACAGGCGGGTATATTCATTCACCTCTTCTTCAAATGGATCGTATTCCAAGTGATTGGCTGAAATGAGTTTCAGGTGCGTCACGCGCCCTTTGCGATCGGTGAGTTTTTGTACAAATTTCACCCAAAGATTGCCGTTGGATTTGACCGCATAAATCTTGTTGTCGCGTAGTTCGTTGACGCCGCTGATCTCTTTGCAGATGACGATGTCGCCGTTTTGAATAATGGGTTCCATACTGTTCCCATTGATCGGAAAGGCTACCAGCCCACCGCCTGATAAACCAGGTATGCTGAAATAGTCATTATCCTCAACTTGAAAACCGCCAGTTTCTACAGCAACCCCCGCGAACGCCTCGGCCGTAGTGAAGAGAATGTTGCCTTTTCTTGGCGTAAGTACATTACTATCCGCTTTATGTTTGGGCAGATCAAAGCCAAAAGGTGTGCCGATACCATCAATTAGAAACGATTCGTTGACGCCGTATTCCTGACAAAGGATGCGCGCTTGGCGATAATCAATGCAACGCTTGTCGTCAGTGTTGAGATAGGCGCGAATGATGTGGCCGTAAGCGCGATTGCCCAGTATTTTTTCAGCAAAATCGCCCATGCCTTTGCCATTGCGATCATTTTTGACGATCACGCCGCGCTCTTCTAATAGCTCGAACACTCTGATAAAACGGTCATTGAGTTGTTTGCGGTCATCCCGAATCATAATTTCTGTTTTTTGTTTAAAACAAATCGCTATAATTGGTCTGCAAGATAAAACAAATCCGTTTTAACAACAAATTATTTAAAAAGTTTTTTTTTAAAATTTTTCATGCAGAATATCCTCCTGCTATTATACTTCTAATCGCTTCTACCAGCATCTCAATTTCGGTTTCTGTATTATAATAATGTGGCGACACGCGCAAGGCCCAAGTCACATTTTTTGCCGTAAAATCAATGACGGCATTATTCCAACGTGGTATGGTGACATTAATATGTTGCTGGGCAAGCATGGCTTTGAGCGCATCTGGGTGCACATGATCTATGGTGTACGAGGTGATGCCGCAGCGCAGGGTACCTTGGTCCAAATTGCGCACACCCGGCAATGCCGACAGTTGACTGCGACAAAAGTCGGCAAGGTACTGCACCCGCTGTGCAATAGCCGACATCCCAACTTGCAGCGCGTAGGTAGTAGCGGACTTGCTGCCTAACATCAGTGCATGTGGGCGTTCCCATAGCTCAAATCGGTGTGCATCGCGGTGAGGCACATAGGCTGCAGGCGCTGTCCAGGTGGCGCTTAGCAAGTCCAAAAATAAAGGCTCTATACCTGCATTCAAGGCTTTATCGGATACGTACAAAAAGCCTGCGCCACGCGGCCCGCGCAGAAATTTTCGGAACGTAGCGCTCATAAAGTCGCATTGTATTTCCGAAACGGCTATCGGTAGCTGCCCGACTGACTGGCAAGCGTCCACCAGATACCAGGTATCGGTTTCGGCGCAGATTTGCCCGACTGCAGCTACATCCTGCACCAATCCTGAATTGGTCGGTACATGCGTGACCGCCACCAATGCTGGCCGATACTGCTGTACCAGCGCCCGCACCGAATCTGGATCTACGCCGCCTTCCGGCAAATCAGATGCCCGTAGCAAACGCAAACCAAATCGTTTTTGCAATTGCAAAAACGCAATCTGATTGGAGACATAATCATTGTTGGTGGTCACGATGGTATCGCCCGCTTGAAAGGGTATTGCCGATAAGGCCCGATTGTAAGCATCTGTAGCACTGCTCGTGTAGGCAATATGGCGCGCATCGCAGTGCAGCAATTGGGCCACTTCGCTGTAAAAACCCTCTATTTGTGCTTGGGACGTAGCTTCCGCTTCATAACCGCCGATAGTCGCTTCCAATTGCAGATAGTGCTGCATAGCATCTATGACGACCTGTGGCATCAAAGCCGCGCCCGCATTATTCAAGTGAATACAATGCGCCACCCCAGGCGTATCCATGCGCCACTGCGCCAATGAAGATTCCATATTCAACAAAATTTTTATTTATTCCTATTCCTCCCTCAACCGCTTCAACAAAGCCACATTCTCAATATGATGCGTATGCGGAAACATATCAACCGGACGTACCTTATGCACCTCATATTTAGCGCTAAGCATCTGCAAATCGCGTGCCTGCGTTGCTGGATTACAACTCACATACACAATTTTTGGTGCCTCTAATTGTAATAACATTTGCACCACATCCGGGTGCATACCGGCACGAGGTGGGTCTGTAATGAGTACATCCGGTTTTCCATATTGCTGCACAAATGCCTCTGTAAGTATATTTTTTACATCTCCTGCATAGAATATTGCATTTGTAATGTTATTTAGTGCTGCATTTTCTCGGGCATCTTCAATGGCGGCTTCCATTTCTTCAATGCCTACCACCTGCCGGCAGTGCCTTGCTACGTACAATGCAATACTTCCCACTCCGGTATAAAGATCATACACATTTTCATTGCCCTGTAAATCAGCGAATTGCAAGGCGATATCATACAAAAGCTGCCCTTGGCGAGTATTCGTTTGGAAAAAAGATTTCGGCCCGATTTTACATCGTACATGCCCCAATTGCTCCTCGATGTACCCCTTACCGTACCAAGTTATCATCTCCAAATCCATGATATAATCATTTACTTTGGTGTTAATACAATAGCATATGGTAGTAATATCGGGTAAGCGCTGCTGAATTGTTTCTAAAAACAAGCGTATTTTTTTGGGTTGATCTTCACCAAAACTGAGCAACAGCATGATCTCGCCGGTAGTCGCTATGCGCAAAGTCATGTTGCGCAGCAATCCCTGGTGGGCTTTTACATCATAAAAACGCAACCCTTGCTCCATAGCAATCGCTTTGATGGTGTTGCGAATCGTGTTGGAAGGTTCCGGTTGCAACCAGCAATGCTCAATATCCACAATTTTATCGAATGCGCCGGGGCGATGAAAGCCGAGCGCCGAGCGATACTTCATTTCGGTAGGCATATGGATTTCCGCTTCCGTCAGCCAGCGGCGATCAGAAAAAGCAAATTCTAATTTATTTCTATAATATACTGTTTCCGTACCACCTATTATGTTTTGAAAATCAATAACTTTTACTTTAGCAATGCGTTGTATAGCATCTTCCGTCACCTGCTGCTTGTGTTGTAGTTGCGCTGCATAATCTAAATGTTGCCATTTACAACCGCCGCATACTCCATAATGCTTGCAAAAAGGCTGCACTCGATCCGCCGAATAC
>CALMSP010000301.1 GCA_937872405.1 uncultured Saprospiraceae bacterium
TGAAAAGCATAGTGCCCAGGTTCGGTTAGAAACGAGCGGACGGGATTTTATCTTGCAAGGTGATCGTATCCATCTGACTAATGTAGTGTATAATCTAATTGATAACGCATTGAAATACAGTTATTTAAATCCTGAAATTGGATTACGTATAACCCGCGATAACGCCAGCCTGCGCCTGTTGGTGCAAGATAATGGTATTGGTATCGCACCAGAGCACCAGCCGCGTATCTTCGACAAATTTTACCGCGTGGACTCTGGCAACGTACACAACACAAAAGGGCATGGGCTGGGACTGAGTTATGTAGCAAATGTAATTAAAAAACATGGCGGACGTATCGAAGTGGATAGTGCTATTGGCGCAGGTAGCCGTTTTACTATCGTATTGCCGGTCAGCATCTGATTGCGGTCGCGAAAGTTATCGGAAAGTACGAACACCCTATTGGTGCTTTGTGTACATTTGTGCTGCTATTTTCCGGTATTCAGAGAACCTAAAATCATACAAACCATGCTGGATAACTGGCTGCGCCCGGTGCCCCCCGAATTATGCACAACAACCGAACTCGCTGATTTTCAATTTGGAAAAAAAACTCGCTTGCATGCACAAGAATTGCCCGACCTGAGTACGGCCGCCATAGCGCTGCTGGGTATCGGCGACGAGGCCGCCAATGCGGTGCGCCAAGCCCTGTATCGCTTGAGTTTTCCATTCAACAATTTGCAAATCGTTGACCTTGGCAATGCCCGCAAAACCGATGCAACCTTCCTCGCCCCGCTACTGAAAGAACTGCTCGATGGCAACATAGTGCCCTTGATTATCGGTGCCGCACCGCATCATCTGACGGTTCAATACAAAGCCTTTCAAAGCATTCAAAGCCATGTTAATCTGACTGTTATAGATAAGCAAATCGCTTTATGCGATTCAGAGCGGGAGCATTCGGCTTTTTATCTCAATGATATTGTACTTCATGCGCGCACTCGACTTTTTCACTTGAGCATGGTCGGCTGTCAGGTGCATTACACATCGCCAGTCGCCTTTCAATATCTCGACAAGCGACAATTCGATTGTATGCGCTTAGGCAATGCCCGCAGCGATATCCAAGAAGTAGAGCCCCTTATCCGCGATGCGGACTTGGCGGGTTTTCAAATAGCAGCCATACGCGCAGCCGATGCTCCCGCTCAAGCTCAGCCCGTGCCCAGCGGATTTACGGCCGAAGAGGCTTGTCAGATAGCGCGTTACGCGGGTATGAGTGACAAATTGAGGTCTTTTGGCATTTTCGGATTTCAGCAATCGCTTGACAATCAAGGGTTAACCGCCGAACTGATAGCACAAATGGTTTGGTATTTTGTGGATGGCTTCTATAATCGCAAGCAGGATTTTCCGGTTTCAACGGAAGGTTTGACCGAATACATCGTGGATTTTAAACAAATGGACTACCAATTGATCTTCTGGAAAAGCAATCGCAGTGGGCGCTGGTGGATGCAAGTACCCGTAAAAATTGGCAAAAAATACAATCGCCATCGGCTCATTCCGTGCTCTTACAATGATTATAAGCGAGCTTGCGAAGATGAGCTACCGGATCGGCTATTACATGCCTACAAACGCTTTTTGTGAGTAGGCTGGGGCTATTGCCTCCGATGTGAAAAAAGCCATGGCAACAGCTCTTTTTCGGCAAAAGCCGGATCCCAACTGTTGTGATTCACGCCAAGATATTCGGTGTATCGCACGCGCCCGCCCGCACTTTGCAAAGCCTTGTGCATCCGCCGAGAATATTCAGGCAGCACAACATCATCCTGGTCGCCATGAAAAATCCATATGCTCGTATATGGAGCATAACGAAGCGTAAGAGAGGGGTCGCCGCCGCCA
>CALMSP010000302.1 GCA_937872405.1 uncultured Saprospiraceae bacterium
GAAATAATGACGTACAGATTCCCAGGTTGCACTCATGAGTATCCGGCGAAATCCACATCCATTTGACCGCCATGAATATGTATGCGTACTCGGATCCGATGTCCATCATCCAAACATTCTTCCGCTTCAAGTGTTTGATTATCAAATAATTGTAATGACTCCAACAAGGCGTGGGCAGCACTTTGCTTCAACATGCGCATGTAGTGATGTACCTTTTCCAGCCCGTGCTCCTGCGTGAGTCGGCGTAAGGCTGCTTCGCCGGTACGCAAAGAAGCCAGTGCGGCATTGATATCTGCCAGATTTTCGGTCAGTGCGCGCGTTGGCCATGCGGCATTTTGTAGGGTAGCTTCGATTGCCGGCCATTGCAATATACCATTTTTGGCGAGATACATGGGCGCTATGATGACCCCTTCTTCCGTTAGCGTGCTTGCATCGGGCGGCATAGAGCCAGGTCGTTTTCCGCCGATTTCTGCATGGTGTGCTCGGTTGATTACATAGCCAATCAGATCACCGTTGTCGCTATGTACGGCGCTGAGTAGCGTCACATCTGGTAGATGCGAGCCGCCATACTTCGGATGGTTGGTGATGATCACATCGCCGCGCATGAGCGCATATTTTTCGAGCACTAATCGTGCGCAAATGCCCAAACTACCTAAGTGTACCGGTATGTGCGGGGCATTCACCAATAAGTTGGCATCGGCATCGAGTAGCGCACAGGAAAAGTCGAGCCGCTCTTTCACATTCACGGAAAAGGCGGTGCGTTGCAGTTGCGCGCCCATTTCTTCCGCAATAGCCAGAAAACGATTGGTAAATAATTCTAATTCAACGGCGGCTCTTGCTTGTACGGACGCACTTGGTTTTAGTACTTGTCTGATAATAACATTCTGATTATGAACGACTTTTGCATTCCAACCTTTTTCAATAAATGCGCTGGAGTTGAGATTTAGTAGAATGGCCGGTCCGGCGATCTGTGCGCCTTCCGATAGGTCATCCCAACGAAATACAGCTACGTTTTGCTGCATTTTAAAAGGACTTGGGGTGTATTGCTTCGTAGGCGAGGGCGCTGGCGACATGGGCTTTATTTTGACACCGGCAAGCACCTTCAGGCTTTCCACTTCTATGGTGCGCCCTTTGGGGTAATGCCCAAATAGTGTTTTGTATTGATTTTCAAAATGTTGTAGGGTATCATTGCCGTAAGGCGCTTCTACTGTGCTGTCTTGCCCTTCAAAACGCAGGCAAACCCATTGCCGAGTTACTTCTATAGCGTCCGCCGAGTACCCTTCCGCTTGCAATTGCTGTAAAGCCTGTTGTGATAAGGCTTCCATCCATACGGCGAGGCTTGTAGCACAGTTCTGCCAAAGCATTAGCACCTGCTTTTCGGCCAATCGCTCCACCCGCGCTTGCCCCATGCCATAAGCGCTCAGCAGGCCGCCATCGTAAGGTAGCACAATATCCTGAATACCCAATAACATGGCTACTTGGCAGGCGTGCAAACCACCCGCGCCACCAAAGGCTAACAGAGCATACTCCTTGGGGTCGAATCCTTTTGCTACTGATATTTTGCGAATCGCATCGGCCATTTTTTCATTGGCGATTGCCTCGAATCCTCGCAAGAGTTCGATTGCGGTGTAGTGTTCGCCGGTTTTTTCCAGCAGTGTTTGTTGGAGTTGGCGCAAGGCAGTTTGTGCGGGTTCCAGATGCACCGGAATGCCCATCATATCAGGATCGAGCTTGCCTAAGAGGAGGTTCACATCGGTGATGGTGAGCGGGCCACCCGCGCCGTAGCAGGCTGGGCCAGGCGAGGCGCCTGCGCTTTCTGGGCCGACTATGAGTTGCTGACCATTGAAACTACAAATGGAGCCGCCTCCGGCCGCCACCGTTTCGATGGATAGGGTTGGGCTTCGCATTTCAACATGTCCGACTTTTGTAATAAATTGATAATCAAAGCCTTCGTTGTAGCGTGCTGCGTCGGTGCTGGTGCCGCCCATGTCAAAGGTAAGCACGCGTGTGTAGCCTAACTGCTGCGCTACGCCTGCGGCGCCAATAACGCCACCCGCCGGGCCGCTTAGCAGACTGTCTTTTGGATGAAAAAATGGTGCCGCTACAAGCCCACCGGTACTGGTCATCACCAATAGCCGACTGTCCGTTGGTTGTGCCTGCTGAATATGCTGTAAGTAGTCTTGCAATGTTGGATGCAGGTAAGCATTGACTAATGCCGTCTGAGCACGGGGCAGTATTTTGATACCGGGCGTGAGCGCATGCGCTTCCGAGATAAATTGAAAACCTGCCTGCGCGAGTGCCGCTGCGAGTTGCCGCTCGTGTATTGGATGGCGATAAGCATGTAGCAATGCTATAGCCACACTAACGAATTGATAATTTTTTGCTATTTTAAGTGATTCATTTACAATACGTTGAATTTCAAAAGGGTGAAGTTGTTGTAAAATATTGCCTTGTGCATCGAGGCGTTCTTCCACCTCGATAACGTGGGCATGAAGCAGATCGGGTTCTGGAACGTCAAGCTGAAAAAGATGCGGACGTTGTTGCGTGCCAATGTAAAGTAAATCGCGAAAACCTTTGGTAATCAGCAGAATAACAGGAGCACCCTTGCGTTCGAGCAAAGCATTGGTGCCCTTTGTAGAGCCAAGCCGCATTGTTAGTGGTGGTAGTGGCGTATCAAGGGGCGTGCGGGTCGCCAATCGGGCTGCCAGCAGCGGCGCTTCCTCGCCGGCACTGATTTCAAAATCGCTGTTTTCTGGCAAGTCAACGGATATATTTAAATACAATGTTTCATGCTGAAAATCAATACGTTGTACTTTTGCTATTGGTTTGTTATTGCCGGTAAGGTAAAAATCATAAGCCGCAAAAATATCCTCGAATAGGCGCCAATTGTGGGCAAAGTGAATGGCATTTGGGGCAATTTGCTGGCGCAGCTTTCCACGCAAACGGCTGTTAATCAGTACTTTATAACGAAAAATTTCTCCTTGAGGGCTATGCGCGATACAATCGGTAAAAGTGCCGCCTGTATCAATATGAATTTGCCAGTGCATCATGCTTTTGTTGCGTTGCTAAAAAAATCATCTGCTCGAAAGTACAAACTTCCATTTTACGGGCGCTTTTTTGGCTTCAAATTTTTACTTTCTTATAAAAAAACGTACCTTTGCAGCCGCTTTTTAATTTTTTAACCAATATGTCTGATTCAATGAATAATTATGAAGTAACGTTCATCGTAGATCCAGTGCTGTCGGGCGATGAAATCAATGCGACAGCTCAGACGTATGTCGAATTGCTCAAAAACGAAGGGTGCAATGTCGTACATATAGATGAAATGGGGCTGCGACAGCTGGCGTATCCGATTAATCGGCGCCAATCAGGGGTTTATTTCTGTGTAGAATTTGAAACACCCAACGGTGATTTCTTGGGCAACATGGAACTTTCGCTGCGCCGCGACGAGCGGATTATGCGTTTCCTCACAGCGCGCCTTGACAAGTACGGCGTAAAGTACAACGACGACAAGCGCAAGGGGCTTATCGGAAAGAAAAAAACGCAGCCGGAGACGCCATCAAGCAAGCCGACGGAAGCGTCTAACTCCAGCAAAAAAGAGGATTAAACTGCTGTTTATCAACATGGTTTTAATGAAAAAAGTAAACAAATATGTCCACCACTAAAGACGATATTAAATTTCTTAGTAATCCCAATATCGGACAGCGCCGCAAGAAATACTGCCGCTTCCGCAAGTTCGGTATCAAGTACATTGACTATAAAGATGCGGATTTCTTGCTGCAATTCATCAATGAACAGGGCAAAATTCTGCCGCGCCGTATCACAGGCAATTCCCTCAAGTACCAGCGTAAGGTAGCTACCGCTATTAAGCGTGCTCGGCATCTGGCGCTGCTGCCTTATGTAGCTGATTTGCTCAAGTAAGTCGTGCTCGGCGCAGGGAAAAATTTTTATTCGCAATTTTTTAAATCAACAAAGCCATGGAAGTAATTCTGTTGCAAGATATAGACAAGGTAGGTGACAAGCACACCATCGTTCGTGTGAAGGATGGTTACGGCCGCAATTACCTGATCCCGCAGGGGATGGCGCTGGTAGCCAACCAATCGAACCGCCGCCGCCTGGAAGATCTCAAGCGCCGCGAAGAGGCTCAGGAATCTAAAATGATCGGCGAATACCAAGCAATTGCTGATAAGCTCAAGGACGTGGTATTGCGCATCGGCGCGAAGGCTGGCCAGAGTGGTAAGCTGTTCGGTAGCGTAACAAATGTACAATTAGCTGCAGCATTGAAAGAGCAAGCCGGCATAGAATTAGAGCGTAGAAAGATTGTAATCGAAGAGGAAGTGAAAGAATTGGGTACGTTCAGCGCCCGCCTCGATTTGCACAAGAGTGTACCTGCGCGCGTACAATTTGAAGTGGTTGCCGAGTAAGTTACTATTGTATGGATAATGGAAAAGCGTACTGCACCCAAGTAGGAGTAGTGCGCTTTTTCTATGCTAAAAACGGCAAAGATGCGCATTGTCTCGCAGCCATTTTTCTTTGTTTTTATAATCTGGCATTGCATCGCGCACCAATTTCCAGAAACGCGGCGAATGATTAGCTTCCGCTAAATGTGCCAGCTCATGAATAATAACGTAATCCTGCACATCGGTAGGGGCAAACAGTAGTTGGGTAGAGAGATTGATGTTGCTGTACGAGGAACAGCTACCCCAGCGGCTGCGCGTATGCTTTAGGGCAACGGTATTTACTTTTTTACGAAAAAACTGCGCATTGAGGGTTGCCACCCGCGCCGTTATGTGGGGCAAATAATCTTTGGCAATTAGTCGGCTCAGTAGTTGACCTACTGCTTCTTCTGGTGCCCGCGTGCTCAACTGCAGTCGGATGACACCGCGTTGCAGGTGGCCACGGTGCGACATCTTATCCGAATATTCAATATGAAGCGTATAGTGCCGTTCGCCAACCACCAATACTTCGCCATGCTGATATTGGCGAGGTTGAAAACGCTGAAGCAATTCGGGCTTTCGGGCCATTATCCGCAGCAGCCAATTTTCTAACCAATTTATTTGCGCTTGCTTCTGCTCTTTGGGTAGTAGTAGTGGCAGGCGCAGGATAACCGCATGCGCACCAACTGCTGCCCGCGCATTGTGTCGGCGCTCGCGAATAAGGCGTATTGGTACACGGCACCCTTGAATGTGTAGGTCAAATGTTTCTTCCATAGAATAGAGGATACCAGGTTTTTCAAGGTGCTGAGATCAGCATATCTTTTGTAATATCCGATACACGGGTACAGCCCGCCAGCCCCATAGTCAGTTCAAAATCGGCAATAAAATGTTGTAGAATAGCTTCCACACCTGCTTGCCCAGCAATAGCTAATCCGTAGGCATAAGGCCGCCCGATGCACACTGCTTTGGCACCTAATGCTATTGCTTTGAACACATCAGCGCCACTGCGCACGCCGCTATCGAGCAAAATAGGAATCTGATTATCAACAGCTTCGGCAATGACCGGCAGTGCATCAAAAGCGCCAATGGCACCGTCCACCTGTCGGCCCCCATGATTGGATACGATGATGCCATCCATGCCGGCATCTATGGCTTGGCGCGCATCGTCAGGATGCAGAATGCCTTTAAGCAAAACGGGTAATTTAGTATATTGCCGCAGCAGGGGCAAGTCTTTCCAGGTAAGCGAAGGACGCGAATAGATGCTAATAAATTGGCGCACAGCATTTAAGGGTTTGCCGGAGCGCAATTTACTAAAGAAGCCTTTACCAGGAAATTTGTTGACGGTCGTTATCAGATTGCGGATAGTCGTTAGGTTAATGGCTGGCATTGGCGCAGACGGATTATCCGTTTGATTATCAAGCATTTGCGTAAAAACTGGATCGCTCGTATATTGTGCAATACCCATACCCCGTAAAAAAGGCAAGTACGCTAAATCAAGATCGCGGGTACGCCAGCCAAGCATAGTAGTGTCGAGTGTAACGACTATCGCTTGGCAGCCGCAGCGCTCGGCGCGTTGTACCAGGCTCTGCACCAGTGCATCTGATTTGCTCCAATACAGTTGAAACCAGCGCGGACTATCGCCCATTGCAGCGGCGCAAGCCTCCATCGGTACGGATGCTTGGTTAGAAAAAATCATAGGTACACCCAGTGACGCCGTAGCTCGAGCGACCGCCAGATCGGCTTCGGGATGCGCCATTTCCAGCACGCCGATGGGGCAGGTGAGCATGGGAGCAGGCAATTGCTGACCGAATAGCTCCATGGTGGTTTGCCTTTCTGATACATCGTGCAGCATACGCGGCACAATTTGCCAGCGCTCAAAAGCCTTGCGGTTGGCGTGCATGGTGGTTTCAAGGCCAGCGCCGCCGGCCATATATGCAAAGCCCTGGGCCGACATGCGCTGCCGGGCTGCCGACTCCAGCACCTGAAAATCGAGCGGTACGATAGGCTTTGCTCCTCCCATACCGCCGATGTAAATGCGTCGTTGTAAATCTATTGCCGAGAAGGCGTTTTTTTTATCGGAAGTCATAATAATCTGGTGTAGTTGCTGAGGAATTCGTTTTGGTAAACAAACCCCTGAAAGTAACACCAATTTGCGGAAGCAACAAGTTTGTAGAAGAAGATTTTTGCTCAAATGCCTCAATCGGATCATTGTAATTGAATCCCCCCAAGGGGTCTGGTGCGCGTACTAAGTAGCGAGCATTCGCGCCAAGCAAGTAGGCACAACGCAAATCGAGCACTACATCAGCGCGCTTGGAAAAGGCTATCTGCAAACCAAATGCACCACCATAGCTGAAAGCCCAGTCGCTCAGGTCCGTGCCACTATCTATTTGCTCGCCCAATGAGGTATCCGTCAACGATGTACTGGTAAATAAGTTCTTAAACCCCACCAGTCCATCCAAGTAAGGACGGATCGGGAAATGGAGTGCAGGTTGGAAACGCATAACGGCATGCCCCAATAAAATATTGCTCGATGTACGCGCCTCATAGTCCCGTACAAAGCCGGCTACCCGCATCGAATAGCGCGCGGATTCGCTCTCATAGCCCATTAGCGATAGCTCAGCGCCCAGCGCTACGGGCGAGTCGCCGATATGTGCTACAAATAATAGCCCGCCCCCAAAGGCTTCTTTGTTCAAGTTAGCACGAAAATCATCTAAGGGTATGCCCACCTGAAAGTTGCCGTTTAATTGAAATGCTGGGTTGCGGCGCTCCTGAGCCATAGCAAAGAAGGTGAGCGCAGCAAGTAGTACCGTTGTGAATAATTGTTTCATCGTTTTTTTGATTTGGTTTATACGTCAATTTTTGGAAAAGTTACTATTTACAACAACTTTTTTCGATGAATGACGATGCTAAGCGTGTTTTTTGATATTTTTGTCAGGGTTCGTCTAATGTATATTTGTATTATCCGATGCAAAAAAATGGCTTGCGAATTTTTGTTATTGTTTTTTTTATATTTAAATAGCTGAATTTCAAATTATAAAGCCTAAAAAACAAACACCATATTAAAACCTGACCAAAATGACCTTTGAAGAATACAGACAATATGATGCCGTTGGGTTGGCTCAGTTGGTACAAAAAGGTGCCGTACAGCCAATCGAGCTAATAGAAATTGCTATTGCACGCGCGGAAGCTGTCAATCCTGCCATTCATGCCATCAGCTACGAACTCTACGACTTGGCACGAACGATGGCCCAAGCTGTGGATGCCGAAGCGCCCTTCGCTGGCGTACCGTTTTTGATCAAAGAACTGGGTATTCATGTAAAAGATACCCCTATGCGACGCGGATCGGCGGGTTATCGAAATTATATTTCGGATGCAGACAGCGTACTGACCCGTAAGTTTCGTAGTAGCGGATTGACGTTCTTAGGCAAGTCGAATACCCCAGAATTTGGACTCACGCCCTACACCGAGCCACAGGCATATGGTACTACGCGCAACCCTTGGAACACCGAGCACAGCGCTGGCGGCTCCAGTGGCGGCTCAGGGGCAGGGGTGGCCGCAGGTATTGTACCGATAGCTACAGCCAGTGACGGCGGCGGTTCTATCCGTATCCCAGCATCGTGCAATGGGTTATTTGGTATAAAGCCTTCACGCGGGCGCTTATCGTTGGGAATGCAGGCTGGCGAGTGGTGGAGCGGTGCGGCCGTAGAAGGTTGCGTGAGCCGTTCGGTGCGCGACAGTGCCGTCTTCTTGGATGTAATGAGCGGAAATGCACCAGGTGAGTTGTACCTCACGCCTCCACAACAGCGCCCCTACGCTCAGGAAGTGGCAACCCCGCCAGGCGCCTTACGGATTGGCTTTTCCAATAAACATACTTTGGGGCACACGACCCACCCGGAATGCTTGCGCGCAATGGAGCAAACCGTAAAACTCCTAGAAACACTGGGGCATCGCGTGGAGGAAGTGAATTTACCTTATGAAGAAAAAGACCTTACCGAAACCTTCTTGATGATGGTCGTAGGCGAATGTGCTGCGGACTTAGAGGAATTAAGGCGCTTTCTTGGTCGGAAGGTGCGCCTCAGTGACGTGGAAACGACGACTTACTCGCTGCACTTGCTGGGCAAAGCCTTTAAGGCAAAAGATTTCGCTTGGCAGAAGCGCAACTGGAATGACCTGGCTCGTCGGATGGGCGCCTTTCATCAATCTTGGGATTTGCTCCTGACGCCTACGGTGTCCTTGCCGCCATTTAAAATTGGCGCCTTACAACCTGCTGGCAGCGAGCTATCGGCGCTTCGCATCATCAATACTTTTGGACTGAGTAGCCTGCTCAAGCAAATGATTGCCCCCTTAGCTGATAAGACTTTTTCCTATATTCCACACACCGCTATTGCCAATATGACTGGTCAGCCATCTATGTCTGTGCCACTGCATTGGACCGACGACCAACTTCCGGTAGGGGTCATGTTTACGGCTGCGCTTGGCCGCGAAGATGTGCTGTTCCGCTTGGCAGGCCAGTTAGAGGAAGCGCAACCCTGGTTTGATAAAACGCCACCATTGTAAAACTATCACAAAAAATACTATTCTTTTATACGGCATTCAAACTAATTAAAATTCGTAATGTTGTTCTAAATGAAAGGCAAAAGCAAATTTCCGCATGTTGCTTTTGGGTTCTCCTTTTTACATTCAAATCATTAAAAACCAAACCAATATGGCATTTCAACTTCCTGATTTACCTTACGCCTTTGATGCACTCGAGCCAA
>CALMSP010000303.1 GCA_937872405.1 uncultured Saprospiraceae bacterium
ATGATTACAGCTCACAAAATGAGCAAAATACTGAAATTCAAGCAATTATAACGGACGATATTCATCCTTAAATTAAATCAATAAAGCAGCACACCAAAAAACTATATATCAACTAAGCCAAACAGTTAGTAGTATTTGTGATGCAACAGTGTACCTCTGATTGCAAGTACAGGTTGTGTGCAAAAGCTGTATGTTAAAAACCACAATGAAACCTAAAGATTTTTTTGCTCAAAAACAGCGTGTATCTTTTTTTGTAAAAACCTGATTTTCAGCTTTTTACCTTCAAGAATATACTAAAAACGGTGCTAAAATGGTATGTTACAAACATGCCATTTTGAATTCATTGTTCGACCTTATCTCTATAACTTTGTTCAAGTGAATGTGATAAGAGCGCTAATACAGTGCGAAAAGCAACCGTTCATCCCTGCTTTCTCTACAAAAGAATTTAGTTTTTGGCAAAACAACAACCGCGCATCAAGCTGTGCTTTTTTCAAAAAGAATGGCTTGATGCTTTTTTTTCTCACATCGCATCTTGCCACACAAAAAGTCACATTTGAGGATACCGGAGTATCCTTGAATAGGTAAGTTATTTTAGTCAGATAGTTTAAAAGTTGTTGTGTATAGTTGAGCGGTAACGATCTACCTTTCAAACCAAAGAAGCGTTTGGCAAAAATAAAATTATTTCCAGAAAAACAAAAAGGTGAGCAAATATATAATTAATTATAAAGAATGCAGCATAACATGATGGTGAGGTAAAACGGACAGCCCCTTCTATAAAAAGCAATTTGGCATAAGTTGTAAAAAATTAGTGAGTGCAAAGTAGAGGCTGTCCGATGCGATGTTAAACGCCTATATCATCAAACTATGATGAGAACGTTTGGGGGTGTAGGTACGCTGCTCCCATTTCATTCTTTTTTTTCGTATGCGGCTACGATGGCGCGTAGCTCCTCCAAGTAGCGCTGTTTATGTGGTGTACGACGATGGCGGTTGGTGTTGGTGAAGTAAGCATGTTTTTCTAGAAAACTTACCTGAAGGCGGTTCCAGCTTTCTTCTGATTGCAATACGTTATGGGTTTTTAGTTCTTCGAATAATGTAGCGCCAATGGTATAGAAGTCGTCTCGGCCGAGATAGTCAAGGTCGGCATCGCAAAGAATCTGTTCGAGCGGATTACGCGGTGATTGGGGTATTTTGGTAGCCATGATCATATCACAAATATGCTCAATCTCTCGCGGAGTATAGTCATAATCAGGCAAGTGTAAGCGCACTAAAGCACAGCCAAGCACTTCGTGTTCTTTGTTACTCACCGTAAAGCCAGCATCGTGAAATAGGGCTGCTGTCTTAAGTAGCATAGCTTCGTAAGGGGGTATCTTTTCGATGTAGCAGAGTTCTTCCGTGGTGTAAAGCACATCGAGGGTATGATGTAGCCCATGATAGGTCAATTGGGCGGAGAGTTCGCGCTGCAATTTATCGAGAATGAAAGCCTTAGCCGCGTGATAGTTCATGGAAATAGCATTATCAGGCTGTTGTAAGCAAAAAACGCATTTCAACAGCCTGTAACGTCTAAGACGACAAAAGCACCGAAAATATTGTGCTGACTGCCTTATTTTTCGCTTGCTGCATCTATTAGCAACACACCGGAAGCCATGAATTTGAGTTCTTCACGGGGTTCAGTGATTGCTTCGATCTCTGCTGCCGACTTACCTGCGTCTTCTGCATAGTGGCGAAGTTCGTCCACAGGTGTCACTTCGCGGTAAGCGTAACCTTGCATAATCACTTGACGACCTGCAATATCCTTTGGCACGAAGAAGCCATAATCTTTGAATTTTACCATCATCACCGGATCACCATCTTTGCCCGATACGATGTTCATCCAGCAGCCTTTCATTTGGCATACCGCTTCTACAGTTCCTAATACCTTTACCGCCATAGAATCCTGATTGCGAATTTGCGTAAGCAGTTCTTCATAACGCATAGCGCCTTCTGCGGTGACGGATTCGCCAAAGGTTTCGCCTTTGATTTCGGTAGTGGCCGTGGTGGCTACGGTATCTTGAGCGGGTGTCGCTTTGTTGTTGCAAGCAGATAGCGCCAGAACCAATACCAGTGCCATTAGCAGATATTTTTGCATCATAATTGTTGTATTTTTGATGATTAAATGATTGAAAATATTATCAGAGCGCAAAAATACACACTTTGTGTAAAATAGGATACTTGGATTTTGTTAAGTAGAGGTTAAAAGGGTGGAAGAAGGATGTATTACTGTTGCTGCCAGACCAATTCTCCCTTTTGGTTGATGTAGCCCCACACTGAATCCAATTGTACGTAAGCTAACGCTTGCTGAAAACCCGGCAGGGTTACTTGCGTTAGGGGCAAGTTGGTTATGCTCGCACGCGCAACACGCACAAATTGCCAAGGTTTGCCGTGCTGGCGTACCGCTGCCAAGCCACTACTGAATGGCAGGGCTTGATCGTATATTAGCGGCAGCACTTCCTCACCGTTGGCGTTAATAAAACCAGCCCGCCCCTGCTTATCTACACGTGCATAGCCCTCTGAAAATGGCGAAACTGCATCATACGGCAGCTTTTGAAGGCGACTTTGTCCTTTTTTATCCACAAAATAGAGGCGCTCTTGCTGCTTGACCAATGCCAATCCGCTATGAAAATCATCGCCCATACCTGGCACGCAAAACTGCCGCCTGCCCTGGACATCCACGTAGCAAGTACGCTGGCTAAACTGAATACGAGCGAGACCTTCCGAAAAGGGCGCAGGAAAACCGCGTTTTATCTCAAAAACAACCTGTCCATTTGTATCCAGATAAGCAAATCGGCGATCTTGATAGCGCACCAGCAGTCGCTCATTGCTAAAGGTCGTATGCGCATATTCGATAGAATCCGACAAGCAAAAACGAATATGCCCCAGCGTATCTATGAAGCACGATTGCCCCGATTTTGTATCAAATCGAATCAATCCACATTGAAAATACCCCCGCAGATACCCCGACGTGTCTTGAAATACAATGCGTCCCTCCTGGTCAATCAATAGCTTCTTACCAGGCTCGTATTCTACCAATGCACGGCCTTCGCTGAAAGGCATCACACTGAAAAACTGTGCCGGAATGCGCAGCGCTCCCTGCTCATCAATATAACCATACCGATTGCCTACCTGCACGGGATATAGACTTGCGGATTCTGGGAGCGTCACTTGTTGGCAGCTTTCTATTACAAGCCAAAACAAGATAAATACAATACGAATTTTATATGTAATCAACTGATTTATAGTTATTAATTAAATCAATGTTGAACGATAAAGACTGCATTTAAATAAAATATTAACGCAGCGAATAGTTTTGCAACAAAATAAACATATTCTACGTGAGTGGCATCAGTAGGTTGAAATTTTGAAATACAAAGCCAATTGTATTCAGGCGCAATTTTGCCAACTGTTTGTCTTTTAATTTGTTAATCTCTTGCCTGTCCATTCAAAGTCGCCCAGACGACGGATAGATGACGCAGCCTAATAAAGAGAGCAGGGTCGTCTTGCCAGAACCCGAAGGGCCAATAATGAGTAACAGTTCACCTGTTTGAATCTCAAGAGAGGTAGGCTGCAAGGCTATAATTTCTTGATCGCCAACTCAATATTGCTTACTCACTTGATCAAGTTTTGCGATTATTTTATTTCAATTTTGAAGTAAAAAAAACCGCTTTAGTTCGGTTTTGATATTTTAAAAACATTTTTGAATTTTTTCTGTTTATATTGTTCTGATATTGCAATAAAAAGAGGTGAATGGATAATCAAATCGTGGCTCTGGTCAACTTGTTTTATGCGTATGCCCAAAAGCATCCGGATGCCAACATGGAAGAATTTTGCAGACATTATATAGCTGTGCGAGATTTAGAAAAGCAGTCAATGGACAGTTCTGAATTATCCAAAGATGTGCGGCTGGGTATCACCATTGTGCGGCTGGCGCGTTTTGCAGAAATGTACACGAAAAAAGCCTTAGCGGGTTTGCCCTTGTATAATACAGATGAAATCGTTTACCTGATGATTTTGGATGAGGCTGGTACACCCCGTAAAAGCGATCTGATCAATCAGAATTTATCAGAATTTTCTACAGGCGTGGAAATCATTCGGCGTTTGGTTAAAGCGGATTTGGTTGAAGAATTTCCGGATGCTGATGACCGCCGCACCAAGCGCATTCGTATCACGGATGCAGGCAGGGCAGTACTATATCAGGCATATCCTAAGATGGATGTTGTAGCAACAATTATTTCGGGATCGCTGGCAGAAGATGAAAAGGATTTGCTGCTGCAAATTCTTAGTAGGCTTGAAAAACGCCACGACGAAGTGTATAGCTTGGTAAAACCAAAATCCTTGGATGAAACAGTAGCAGTATTTGCCATAGCAAATGTATGATGGGCGCCTCTAATGTTAAAAAATCGCTACCACCTACGCATTAAATTTTCACCGTTTTCCATTTGCCGCGCCGAAATACCAACAAAGAAATGATTGCCCATGCGGATTCACTGATCGCCACCGCCGCACAGACGCCAGCCACGCCCCAGCCAAAGGTAACTGCTAATAGATAGCCCAAAGGAATTTCCATAGCCCAAAAGCAGATCAAGTTGATAAAGGTTGGAGTGCGCGTATCGCCGGCGCCATTAAATGCTTGACTAATGACCATGCCCCAAGCCCAAAAAATATAACCCGCACAAAAAATACGCAAACTAATGATGCCCGCCTCTACAGCCGCTGGATCCGAAGTAAAAAAGCGAATGACCGGCGCCGAGCATACAACCAAAATCAGCGAAAGCAATACTAGAAAAATCATATTAAAAAACCCAGATCGCCACACACTGACCTCTGCTCGGTGAGGTTGTCCGGCACCAAGATTCTGCCCCACCAAAGTAGCTGCAGCATTAGCAATACCCCAAGAAGGAAGGGTAGAAAAAATAATCACTCGGATGGCAATCGTATAGCCAGCTACAGCGTCACTACCAAATTTGGCAATAATTCGCACCAAAAAAATCCAGCTAGCCGATGCAATAAGGAATTGACCCGCTCCAGTAATACCCACCTTGAGTAAGCGGCGAATGATGTCCCACTGCGGTTCTAAATGCTTACGGGTAAACCGAATAATACTGCCGTTCGACTTTTTGGATTGAGTGCCCAGTAGGTTATAAATTTGATACATTACACCAATGCTTCGACCTATCAAGGTAGCCACAGCAGCACCGGTTACGCCCATTTCTGGGAAGGGCCCAATACCAAAAATGAATAAAGGATCGAGTACAATATTGATACCATTCGCAATCCAGAGTGCCCGCATCGCGATGGCGGCATTGCCTGCACCACGAAAAATGCCATTCAACAAAAACAATAGCATAATAACCATGTTGCTACTCAAGGCAATCCTTGTATAGCTGGCACCCGAAGCAATCATCGTATCGCTTCCCCCCATAAACCGCAGAATATCGCTTGCAAAGAGAAGTCCAGGTACGCCAATCAATATAGATAGCACAACCGCGATTAGCACCGCCTGCATAGCTGCCACCGAAGCAGCTTCCGCTTTCTTTTCGCCAATACGCCGCGCCACCATGGCCGTAGCAGCCATACTCATACCGATAGCGATCGAGTAAATCAGCGTAAGGAGCGATTCCGTTAACCCCACCACCGCTACGGCATCTACACTCACTTTTGACACAAAATAAACATCCACCACAGCGAATAGCGATTCCATCACCATTTCTAATACCATGGGTATAGATAGTAATACAATCGCACGATTAATGCTCCCGCTGGTGTACTCCCGTTCTTCTCCGTCAAGTGATTCCCGAATGATTTTAAGGATTTTTTGCATGGGCGTGGGTCTGATTTTAATTTGGTTGTGCTGTGCGCTTACTTTGAAGTTTTTCTTTACAGTCGAATGTTAATACCATATCAAACTTGAAATAGTTCCTTGTGATAGATACAAAATAATGGAAACCGTATTGCTCAAGACCCAAGCAGAGATATTAATGCTATCTACAATTTACAAAATTTATTTTTATAAAAAATTGAAAACCAAGCTATTAAAACAATAAACTACGTTGCCTTTAATTGAAGAGGATACTTAGATATTGAATAGGCGAAGCAGCTGAAAGAGAAAATATTGACTAAATAAAAATACTTCTTTGGCAATGGATCGAAACGGTGGATGAGATTTAGTAAATTTTTCAGATTTGCGAAATCTGAAAAGTAAAATAACTGATTGGGTCCACTGCGCTTTTGTATCAAAATATATTTTTACAAATGAACACAGACTATCGTTTTTTTTTACAACAATTCATTTTTAAACTCCTAAAAATCAATTAATAATACAAGTGTAATAGTCAAATATTTAGAAGTGTTTTACACAAGCATAATCTAACATCATACAGTATTGCGATTGCGCCCGCGCCACACAGAAATGAGTAGTCGAAAGGGTAATATGACCATACTGATGATGCTCCCTACACCAAAAAGTAGCATTTCATGATAAGCATATTTGGTAATATTTACATCTGGTTGCACATTAATTTGTCCAAGCAATGCATTTTCACCATTGTAATCCAAATACGTTTGGAATGCATTCAGCTCCTGAACCAATAAGAACACGATCGGGATACATATAAAAAACAGAATCACTTTGAAGCGCTGCGCGTGAGCAATAGTAGAAAAAGGCAGTAAAAATATATGGCGAGCAGCCGTAATCAATACAATAATATATATTACATTAATTATTAGGAAAGGATAAGTGGCAAAGTAGGCTCGAAGAGGTAGCAACACCAATAACGAGACGATAGCCGTGACGAGCCACCAAATAAATTCCAGTCGCCATACAGTGGACATCGGCAGACGTTGCATAGCAAGCAAATAAAAGTTAAAAAAAAGGCCCTCTAACGAGAGCCTACATTGAAAAAAAGGAGGCGGCGACCTACTCTCCCGCGATTGCAGTACCATCGGCGCTGA
>CALMSP010000304.1 GCA_937872405.1 uncultured Saprospiraceae bacterium
GACGGCTACGGATAGCAATGGCTGCTCCAGCGATGCGGCGGAGGTAACCATTGTGGTACGTCCGACACCGGAGGTAGATGCTGGTGCCGACCAAGCTGCGTGTAAGGGAGAACCAGTGACCTTAACGGCTATCATAACGAGCGGTACGGCGCCCTATGTCGTGCAGTGGAGCAACGGTTTTGAAGGGCTTTCGCAAATTGTAAACCCCACAGAACCAACAACTTATGTTGTAAGTGTAACGGATGTCAATGGCTGTTCAGCAACAGATGCCGTATCGGTGGATGTATTGCCACGCCCCGATGATTTCCCACCAGACGTCGTGCAGGCTTGTTCCGATACGCCTACGCCGTTGAATCCGAATGGCAACCCGGATCTCATTTATGAATGGTCGCCTGCTAACATCTTGGATGACCCGACCGCGCCTAATCCATTGGTGACGACAAATGAAGACGTGCAGGTATTCGTTACGATCACTTATCCCAACACAGGCTGCTTCTTTATGGATACCGTTCAGGTTCGCGTAGCACCAACAATTGGGCTAGAAATTTCGTTTGATACGCTGGTTTGTCAAAAAGATTTTGTATTGTTAGCGAATACAGCGGCTTCTGGCGTGCAAATTGTGTGGGCGGACAATCCTGAATTTGAACCTATTCTGGGCACTGGCAATCAAGTGCCGGTCGTGTTACCTTTCGGGGCAACCCGCTATTACGTGCGCGCAACGGATGCAGCCGGCTGTACACAGACCGATTCGTTTTTGGTCGAAAGCTATCCAGTAGAAGCAACGCTACCATCTACAACGGTCATTTGTTTGCCGAACGACCCAGTGATTCTAACGGTGACTAACCTTGATCCGCAGCAGAATTTGACGTACAATTGGTCTCCCTCTAATGGCATTATTGGTCCGGCTACTGGCGCTACGGTACAGGCCAATCCGCAGATTGCCAGCCGCTTTTCGGTCGCTATTGAAAACCAGTTTCGTTGTAATTTGGAACTGGCTTCTGCCATCGTCATTATAGATTTGCCAAGAATTGTAAATGTAGCGGCAACCCCAGACACCATTTTTGCTGGGCAGACTTCGCAGTTGAATGCAAGTGGCTGTAATCTTTGCACCTTCCAATGGTCGCCAAGTGGTACACTTAGCAATCCAAATATTCCTAATCCAGTAGCCACGCCAACAGAAACGACGGATTATACCCTTACGGTGACGCAAGGTGAGTGCGTCGCCACATTCCCGGTAAGGGTCGTTGTCATTAATGCAATTTGTGATAAGGATCATATTTACTTGCCAACAGCCTTCACTCCAAATGGTGATGGGCAAAATGATGTTTGGCAATTGCGTAGTACTTTCTTAGATGAATTGCTCAGCGTAGAATTAATTGTTTACAACCGTTGGGGGCAAAAAGTATTTGAAACCCGCAATCCTCGTATTGGTTGGGACGGTACTTTCCGCAACGAACAACTTCCGCCAGATGTGTATGGCTACTACCTGCGCGTGGTATGTCCAGGTCAGGAGGAATTAGTACAAAAGGGTAATGTGACGCTGTTGCGTTAAAATGATTATATTTTAAACAAAACGAAAAACCTTTTTATTACAAATTCAATCAGCATTGCTGATACATTTGAAAAATGCCGGGCCGCCTATGTGGGAAGCCCGGCATTTAGCGTTTATAGCAGAAATCAACAGGTTCATGATAATGAGAATATTGCTAATAATTAGTTTTGCCGTTTTATGCTTGGTTGGGCAATTGCAGGCACAGCTACACCCACAGCGTGCATCGGTGTATATCGCTGATAAAGAGCAGTTTATAAATGATTATTGGTCGGTGCCCATTGCTGATGCGACGCCGTTTTTATCTTATGCCATCGTCAGTGAAACGGATTTACAAGCCTTAAAAATACGCTTTTCGGCAGATGCCAAAACCTGGAGCGCCTGGCAACAAGTGATGCCGGATGGTCATGTGGAGCAGTCCGCAGAGCGGCAGGTCAGTGCCTTATATTTTACCGATAGTGGGCAGCGCTTCTTTCAGCTTGCGGGCACTATAAAGAGTGTAACGGTGCATTTTTATAGCCCTGATGCTTCCCCGACTATCATAGCGCCAACGGAAGGCAACCCTACGCTGCAACAGAGCTGCGCCTGCTCACAACCGGTAGCTCTGAAGCGGGAGGACTGGTGCCCATCCAATAACTGTCCGCCCAACGCGTCGCCGGCGTTTACAAATGTCAGTCACCTAATTGTGCATCACTCGGCGGGTGCCAATATGGCCAATGACTGGGCAGCGGTGATGCGCGCCATTTGGAATTTTCATGTACATATCAACGGCTGGGCCGACATTGGTTACAACTGGCTGATTGATCCGAACGGGGTATTGTATGAAGGACGCGGCGATGATGTTCTGGGTGCGCACTTCTGTGCAACCAATACCGGTACAATGGGCGTATGCCTACTGGGTGATTTTACAATGGAACTGCCTACCGCATCGGCTCGCCAGAAGCTAATCGAATTACTCGCCTGGAAAACCTGTAATCGTGCGCTCGACCCCTTGGGGCTGTCCTTTCATTCGCCTTCGGGGCGTGTCTTGCGCCATATTTCTGGGCATCGTGATGGCTGCAATACAGCTTGCCCGGGCGATTTATTTTACCCGCAGTTGATGCCGCTTGCCGTGCAGGTGTACGATTTTATAGATACCCATTGCGGTGGACTTACCGCCACTGCGGATGCCTTGCTTTTACAGTCTGTACGACTTGCTCCCAACCCGACATCTGATGTGCTACTATTGCGCATGGAAAATAGCTTACGTGGTACGCTTCGATTGGATGTGCTCGCGCTCGACGGGCGTTTGATTTTTACACAAGTGTTTGAAAAACAGTATCTTACGATTCAATCGGAATTGTCTTTGGCGTCGTTACCCGCAGGCACTTACTGGCTACGCGCACAGTTGGCGCATCGGTCGGCGGTGTGGCGCATTATAAAAGTACCATAAAAAAGCCGCGCATCGGGCAACTTTTCGAGCCTATGTTGCACCATCCTAAAAGGATAACAACACACATTGGAACAATCAGAAAAAACGCTGGTAGAAGCCTGCCTGCGGCAAGATGCGGCAGCGCAGCGTGCCTTGTACGAGCAGTACAAAGTGCCCATGTTTCAATTGTGCCTGCGATATGCACAAGACCGAGAAGAGGCCGAAGACCTCTTGCAGGAGGGGTTTATCCGAGTTTTTCAGGATTTGCGGCAGTATCGCGGGGAGGGTACGCTGGGCGCTTGGATTCGACGCCTCATGATTAATGTGGCTCTACAGCATATTCGACGCAAAAAGCGACTATTCCCAACCGTTGATTTGGAGGCAATAGCGGATTCGTATGAATCAGACGAAGTTGTATTTGCGGATCTGCGGGTCAAAGCATTGACGCAACTCATCCAGCAACTGCCGCCAGGATATCGAACGGTGTTCAACTTATTTGTAATCGAAGGCTACTCGCATCAAGAAATTGCTACACAGCTACAAATAAGCGAAAGCACTTCCAAAACGCAATTGCTCAAAGCCAAAGCCATGCTGCGTAAAATGCTGGAAATCAGTATGATTAGCGTTGCTAAAAAAGAATTAGACTAATGGAAAACGAAAAAGACCGCCTGGAAGTTTTTTTCCGAAAGGCTTTCGCCGAACAGCGCGACGTGCCTTCAGAGGATGGTTGGAATGTGCCTTCCTCACAAGTGTGGGAGCAGGTAGCCGCACAATTGCCCGCCACCAACGCCAAAAAGGGCGCACGCTGGTCATGGATTCTTCTTTTAGTGCTATTATTATTTGCTTTCGTCGCCACAGGCTTTTATCTTTACTGGCGCAACAACCAATTGCATCAAGCAATCGCACAACAGCGCAACCAGATTGAGCAGTTGCAAGAGGAAATTACCGCCTTTTGTGCTCATGAAAATGCGCATTCGGCAGATACCGTAAAACGGTTAGAATATGTTGATAATGAGCAACTTACATTACATATGGCTACCCCAACCAATCAAGGGATGCCTATATTTTCACAGATTGCGAATCCACTTACGCCCAATATAAATTTCAAACAAAGTCAATCTACAGTGGAGGTCGAAGGTGCCTTGTTGCCTTCTGCCTCTGCCCCATTGGGGGTTGCCGTTTTGCCGGCTCTGCCTTGGCGCACAATTGCCCCCTTGCACTCGGACAGTCCGATGCCGCCCGCTAATCCATTTAATCCGGTTACACCTCGTGCCAAACCCCAATTCTTTGCCGGTGTTTTTGTAGCACCCAGCTATGCCTATCGCAGCCTTGAGCCTGCGCCGGACGCCCAATATGGGCTTCCACTATTCCGCAAATACGAGCAAGCACGCTGGTCGTCGGAAGTGGGTTTCAGAATCGGCACGCAATTTGCCGAGCGCTGGACACTCCGTTCGGGCATTGGTTTGTACAATATTCAACAAGAATCCAACCAGCGTTTCCGCGTATTTTATGATCCAGGACTGGAAGAACCAGCTAACAACAACGAAGTGCAGAGTCGCCATGCGCTGCACGTCACTTCGGCTTATGGCAACGCGGAAGTAGAGGTAAACCTGAACCGCAGTATCAACCAACCGTTAATACCCGGCGAACCCATTTTGCTGGATGTACACACGCAGCAGGAACTTCGCTTCATTAGCATTCCGCTGCTTCTGGGGCGCACCTTTGGCAATGGGCGCGTGCAGGCGCAAGTGACCGGCGGCATCGCAGTTAACTTCCTGAATGCCAAGTCATTCCAAAGTTCGGTACGTGCACGGCGCGGCGAAGTAGCGGTACCACAGATACAGGTACGCCGCGACCTGGAAGCTGTCCAAACCCAAACTTTCGACTATCTGCTGGCGGCAAGCGTAGATTATCAGCTCAGTCGCAACCTTTTCCTGCGCTTAGAACCAACTTTCCGTAAAAACTTACGCCCGATTACCTACACCGCAACCTTTCAGACAAGTGCATACACGCTTGGGCTGCAAACGGGCTTATTTGTAAAATGGTAAAAAAAAGCGCTTGCAGGCAACTTTGGGTTATTTTTTTGCACCATAGTTATGTTGGCTTATGGTATAAAATGGCATTATTTACAAAATATAAATATTTTATTCACCAAAAAATAAGAATTGTTATGAAAAAAACATCCTGGCTGATGCTCTTTCTTGCCTTTGCGGGCGTCATTTTTGTAGCCTGTGAAAAAGAATCAGATACACAAACAACTGAAGATGAACTAATTATGGAGATCGCGTTGAGCGATGCACGCATGATGATCGAGCCGGAAGATTTGCCGGCTATCATACTCGATTTTGTAAACGAGCGCTATTTTGATACGTACATTGACTTAGCGTTTCGCGTGCCAACTTACGGCTACGAGGTGAATTTAGGTAGCGGCGAAAACTTATTTTTTGATACACAGGGTCGAGAATTGATGTTTCGTGGGCCGCAGGATCGCAACGGACCTTTCGGCGAAAACGGGCCACATGGCAACTGCCGCCGCGTGTACGACCTACCGGGTGATCCGGTGCGCCCGAGTGCTTTGCCTTCGCTGATACAGCGCTACATACAAGGAAACTATGCTGATAGCAATATTCGGCTTGCCAAATTCAACGGCCGCTTTTACATCATTGCATTGGATGTTCCTATTGTGCTGCGTTTTGATCGGGCAGGCAATTTTGTAGAAGAAGTGCTGCCGATTATAGAATGCGATCAACCCTGTCGCCCAATTCGTGGTGCCGACTTGCCGGAGCAAGCCCGTCGCCTCATCGCTAACCGTTTGCCGGATGCTCAATTCCATAGCGCTTGCATCCGTTCGGGCACGATTGTCGTAATGATGATTCAGGATCGTAGCCGCATCATTTTGGTGTTCGACCGCGAAGGCAACCTGCTGCGCGTGCGCCGCTAAATGCATTCATTTAGTGAAAGGGTGACTACCGGTTGCCCTTTCATTAAACGTATAAAGTATTTGTTGGTACTGTTTTTAATTGAAAAATAGGCGATTGTACTTAGAGCATGTTTAAATTTCATACTTTGGTCTGCAAATGTTCATCTATGGAACCTCACTTTGCCTTTTTCTCGCTCCGTAGCGCTGCTATGCAGCTCAAAAAACGCTTCGGGAGAACCCAAATCTGATCATTTTCGACTTCAAAAACGAATTTTAAACATACTCTTATTGAATTGCTACTATTTTCATTTTTTTTAACTTACATTCATTAATCGTTGCACTAAACTAAATAAGCCCAACTTGTCCTTCTCAAAGAAAGCCCTTCAATGATAACTTTTTTAATTATAATTATGATGTGATCTTGTTTTGGTTATTTAATAATTGCATATCAAATTTACTAAAACGATCAGATTACATCTTTACTATTCCATTTCATGCTTTGGCCTTACTCACATATAATTGCTGTAGTGCAGTACAGCTTTTCTTATTCTATTGGAATGATTTAGTTACTTCATCGCAGTAGTCAAAAAGTTTTTTTGCATCTTCCACATTTTTAGCAGCGGATGCTAGGGGTTAGGTGTACCCATAAATCGGTACACCTCTTCAATACTCTTTATATGAATGAATGCTGCCATTTTTTAGATTTCCTCTGCTATGCGTTAATATTTAGCAGAGGTGTAAAAATCTGACTATTCCAATTTATCTGTTTCGCAGAACGTTCAATACATTTCGGGGGGAGGGGATGTGATATTGTTATTTGTTAATTGGGGCAGCTTTTTACGAACAGAAAGCGTCAACGCAACGTTTAATCAGTAGTTCATCAGCTTTCAACGCTAAGAAGTTGGCTCATGCCTGATAAATTTGGTGATGAGAAGGGTACTCAACCCGCAAGGCGATTCCGGTGCAGTGGCTTACATCGGCGAAGTTGCAGTACGAGGTGCGTTTGTCAAAATTCGAAAAATAAATCACGATGAATAGAACCTACATTCATGCTACGCGCTACATCATTTTTTTAGCCCTTGGCTTACTTATAGCTGCGGCTTGCAAAAAGGCTGAACTCGAAGTCCCCCAATTGGAGGAGAATACTACAAATGGGAAGACGATGGCCTCGTTCAACCCCAATTTAGAATATGGCACCTTAGTGGACCAAGACCAAAACGAGTATCGCACCATCCGAATTGGCAACCAGATCTGGCTGGCCGAGAACCTCCGCACCACGCGTTACACCGATGGCACCCCGATACCCTATGTCGAGACGAGCGCCGACTGGGAAAAAGCCGCAGATGCCTACTGTAACTACGAGCATGACAATAGCGACGCGGCCGTAGCCACCTACGGGCGGCTTTACAACGGGGCTGCCATTCGCACGGGCAAGCTCGCCCCCGCAGGCTGGCGCATCCCTACCAAAGCCGACTGGGATATCCTGGCGGCGCAACTCGGAGGCCCAGAGTTGGCCGGTGGCAAGCTGAAGGAAGTAGGGCTGGTCCACTGGTTTGCCCCCAATAAAGCGGCTACCAATGAAAGCGGCTTCACGGCACTGGCGGCAGGCTATCGGCATGCTTCAGGGGCCTTCGCAGGTAGAAATGTCCAAGCTATTTTCCACAGTGCCACTCGCCATCCGCTATCCAATGATCCGCTACTCGGTCGCTATAATCCAGTTTATTCACCAACAATTGAATACCATAAGGAAGGGATAATACTGTCCAGCTCTCAACTAGGAAACGTGGGGCTCCCCCTTCGGTTGGTAAGGGATATGGAATGAATCGCCTGGAAAGAGCCGCCTTGATGTGGAAATAGAAGATAGACTAAACGCAGCTACGGAAGCGAAAAATTTAGGCTGCGAGTTACAAGTTCTTTCTTTTGTAAATATCATCTCTCATGCTTGCGGGCGTTGCTTTTTCGCTCAACCCTTGCGTTGTGCTTAGCTACCTTGCCCGCAAGCCTTATCGCCTTGAGGTTGGTTGTTATACAATGCCCCCTAAAACCTGCATAAACGCCCATGTGATTACATAATATATTGATCTCTAAGTTAGGGGTTTTTCTTTTGGTGGCAAGGCTGGGAGTGCCATTTTCACAGGTGAAAATTTTGAAAGATTGCGCGATGGTTCGAAGTCTCGCAAGGTGAAAAATGCATACGGCAAGCTTGCATCACTGGCTTATTATGCCCCAAAGTGCATATAGATTAGTATCATGCCGTTATAATAGCGCGCAAGTTCATGGACTTTCTTCTGAATAAAGACTACTATTTGTCCAAAAACAGCACCATAGGCGGCTTGATATCAGACTTGCTGACTAACTGGAGCGTGTTTTGCCAGCCCGTACCCGCAAAGAAATCTTGTGCAGACTGCAGCGACGGCCATTGCAGCAGGGCGTAGGCGGTGCCGGGGGCGTTTTGCAGGGTGCCAATTTCATGGGTCAACACATTAGTCTGGTGCAGGAAACCCCGTAGCACGGAGTTCCATTCTGAAAAATCTTTTACTTCCTGATAAACTAAAGTGCGCACGAGGGACGTGACCACCGAACGGGCTATCTTCCAATGGCCGTCTTCTTCTACCATCGTATTGGCGTAGGCCGTGATCCTATGGTAGGGGATGTCATAGACGTAGGTGGCGCCGTAGGCTTCGTAAGTGCCTACGGCTACCCATGCTTGCTGTTCATCCGACCAACTTAAACCAATATGGCGCATGAGCAGGGTGCCTTCATAGCGTATGAAACGATCTTCGTATCTTTTGGCTAAGGCTTCTCCGCCCCGGACGGTGTCGCTGCGCTCCAGTATCGCGATGGCATCGGCGGTGTGCATGGCCACGAGCGCGGTTATATCCTGGCGGTTGTAGGCGGTCATGTACTCGCGGGTGAAGGCGCGGATGGACATTTCCTCGCTGGCTGATTGGGCCGCCAGGCAGATGGGAGCGGCGGCGTAGAGAAGGGCCGCTAAGAGAAGGTGAAGGTGGTGTTGCATGATTGGAAATTGGTAGTTATCGGACAATTCCAAATTGTCCGATAACTATGGTGAAAAAA
>CALMSP010000305.1 GCA_937872405.1 uncultured Saprospiraceae bacterium
ACACTAAATTACAACTTTGGCAAGTGTTTTGCAGGATAAGTTTTCCACAAATTGTTGATAATTATATTAAAATACTGAAAATCAGTTGTTTATTAGTTATTAACAATGTTGGGAATGTTTTCCACAGTGTGGATAAGTTGATGGGGTGATGGGGTGATGGGGTGATGGGGTTAAATAAGGAAACAGTGCAACCAATTTATTTGCAGTTTAAAAAGGATTGATGGCGAGCAGGGGCTTAGAGCATGTTTAAATTTCATACTTTGGTCTGCAAATGTTCATCTATGGAACCTCACTTTGCCTTTTTCTCGCTCCGTAGCGCTGCTATGCAGCTCAAAAAACGCTTCGTGAGAACCCAAATCTGATCATTTTCGACTTCAAAAACGAATTTTAAACATACTCTTAGGGTAGGGGGGCGCGTTTGCCGAGTTCGATGACTTCGAGGTCTTGTATGTTGCCAGCGTGCAGGGTGAAGCGGACGATGGTGCGTATTTGATGGAAACCTTCATTGCCGCAGGCACCGGGGTTGATGTGCAATAGTTTTAGCTCAGGATCGCGCATGATTTTTAGCATGTGGGAATGCCCGCAGATGTAAAGCGCTGGCGGGTTGGCATGCAAGAGTGTGCGCACGCGAGTGTTGTAGCGCCGTGGATACCCACCAATATGGGTGATGAATACGTCGGTGTCTTC
Source organism: uncultured Saprospiraceae bacterium (assembly GCA_937872405.1). Classification (GTDB taxonomy): domain Bacteria; phylum Bacteroidota; class Bacteroidia; order Chitinophagales; family Saprospiraceae; genus JADJNW01. The sequence continues at coordinate 688 of CALMSP010000305.1, forward strand.
GCAGGTAAAGCGCAAATCCATTGGGTAGCGGTTGCGAAGGGTGGTATGATCAATATTGCCGTGTACGGCGCGGAAGGGCCGAAACTGTTCGAGTTGTTGGGCGATGCCCAGACTGCCGATGTCACCGGCGTGCCAAATTTCATCGCATTCGTTGAAGTACTTGAAAATATTGTCGTCGAGGTAGCTATGGGTATCAGAGAGGAGACCGATGCGTTTCATGTTGATGAGCAATTGGAGGCTTAGATAGGATGAGGATAATTTTGCCAAATTGGGTGTTAGCCGCTAAGCGCTTGAATGCCTCCGCACCATCTGCGAGGTCGAAGACACTGTCCACGATGGGTACAATGTGATGGTGATTGACAAATTCTAACATAGCTTTGAATTCTGTATCGTTGGCCATGGTACTGCCAAGTATGGCGAGTTGTCTCCAGAAGATGAGTTGCGGGCTGACGTCGGGTATCTTGCCTACGGTGCCACCATAGATGACTACGCGCGCGCCAGGATTGCACAATTTGAGCAACGACGGGAAGCCCGGGCCACCAGCACTATCTATCACGACATCGAAACCGGCGCACTGCGCTGCTAATTGTCGGTCCCAATCGCTGTCTCGGTAAATGGCGCCGCCGCTTGCGCCCAGTTGTTTTGCACGCTCCAGCTTTTCGTGAGAACCGGTGGTTACAAATACTTGCGCGCCGGCAGCCAGTGCAAATTGTATGGCAAATAAAGCTACGCCGCCGCCTGCGCCAGTGACTAATACGTGGTGACCGGGTTGTACCTGCCCTTTGGTGAAGAGGGCGCGCCAGGCCGTCATGCCGGCTAAAGGTAGTGCAGCAGCCTGTGCCCAATCAAGATGGGCCGGCTTATCGTGGAGACGATCGGCAGCCACGGCCACCTGCTCGGCAAGGGTTCCGTTTTTGGGCAAACCAAGTATGTTGTAATATTTGGATTGTACGGCAGGGTTGTCACCCCAGTTGATATTAGGATTGATAATCACGTCGCGTCCTTCGCAAACCCCAGCACCATCGGAGCCAAGAATAATAGGTAGCACAATGCCCGGATATAAGCCCTGCGTGACGAAGTAGTCGCGTCGGTTGAGCGCGGCGGCGCGTACTTGCACCAGCACTTCCCCAGGTGCAGGCATAGGGTCCGCGTAGTCCACATAACGCGGCTGCTCGTGTACAGCATGCAATACTAAGGCTTTCATGATGCGTGATTAGTGATTAAATTTAGTGCTTTCAATTTATAATATGCTTATAATCAATTATTTATGCAATTTTAGGTTGAGTTATTTAGTGAAATATTAAGCGGCGTTTTGCTTTTGTCCGATTCGGTGCGCCATACTGACGGTTAGCCCAATCATCATTAGGGTCATACCTACCCACACAAAATTGATGCCAGGGAATTCAATGGCTTCTAATACAATGTAATCGGAGCGCAGGGAGTCCGTGGCGACACTTATCGGAATAGCGAAATCCTTTGGCGGCGCGGCGCGTGCAATGAAGAACTGTGCGATTTCCGTAGTGGGGTCGAATTTGGCAAAGCCAATGTGCAGGCCCAATTCCTTGACAACATCTTTCACGCCCAGTCCTTGGTTGTTGCGAATGAGATAAATCGGTTTGGCAAGCCAAGTTTTACCTGCCGAATCGCTAATATTGAGAACGGAACCAATGGCAATATCGCCTTCTTGAGGCTGATAATCAGGGTGTTGTGGTCTTGGTGTGAATTGATTCAATTGGATGCTTAGATCGCCGATACGAACCGACTCGCCCAGCTTTAAAGGATATTCTTTGTAGTCTAATTGCTCATCAAAGACAAAAGCCCGATTGAAAATATCATCGCTGAGGCGCACGCGGGTACTGATTTCATTAATCTGAGCCGGATAGCTGTACACCAAACGCCCTCGTAAAGCCAACATGGGTTCTACCGTATAGGTACTGTCGTCACCTTCGCGTTGCACTTGCACGATAGCGCTGATGGGCAGGTCGCCAGGTTCGGGTTGGTAATCAGGGTGGGTTGGCTGGAGATTGAGTCCAAGCGCACGCAGGTCGAATTGTTTCAATACGAAGGTGTCCCGATTGCGAATTTTTACAGTATCTAAAAACTGGATATTTTCGCCAGGGCGTAGCTCATAAGGCTGATAGTTAAGGCTATCTTCGCGTTGTTGGCGCAATTCGAGATTCATTTCAACGCCTGCCAGCGAGCGAATATGCGTAAAAATATCGCGATCCCAGTAATGCCGAGTGGATGGATTGGTAGCGGCGATTTTACTAAATGTTTTTTCGTACAAAACATTGGGATACAAATTGAATTCCTCTGTCACTGCGCCCTGCTGATTGTAGCGTTTGTAATTCACGGTATATGTGCGCATGAAATCCACTAAGGTATCGTGGGTGTAAGTCACTTCATAGCCGCTCATGGTCATAGAGGTGCCTTTGAAAAGCATAATATTGCGTTCTTTAGCATCTGCCTCGGCATCTTCGATAATACCTTCCATGACAAAAGGATTGGACGAAATGTAGCGCTTATTCAAACCGGAAGCCATAACACCCACAATCATTAGTCCAAATCCGATATGGGATAGCGCCGACCCGCCCGCTTTGAGATTGCCGCGCAGGAAGCTAATGATGTAGTCAACGTTAGTTACAACAGCAAAGATGCCCGCAAATAGTAGCAGCGCGTACTGCCATGCCTTAGCTTGAATCCATAGCGTAACCAGAAGCGTAAGCACAGACGCTACGACCAGCGCGCCGCCCGCGTGCAGCAGAAACTTTCGCCGCTGCGTTTGCCAATTCATTTCGCGGAAGCGTAAATATTGGGTGATGCCAGATAACAAACCAATAAATATCCCGATCCAGATTTGATTTTTGTTATAATGCGCCACTTGCTCGGTGATGACGCGCCCTTCAAAACCGGGTTGAAAAAATTGTACAATTTTGTTGTAAACCGGCAGCGACGTGGATGCCGTAATGAGTAACGCGGAGAAGAGCAACACCAAAGTGCCAATGAACATCCAGAATTCTTTGGAAGCAGTAGCTTCTTCTTTTGCAGGAGTCGGAATTTCGCGGTAGCGCAGCGTCAGCAGTACGGCAGATAATATGAAAAAAGCAGCGATAAAGGCTACCAACTGCCACTCCAAGCCCATTTCTGTAAAAGCATGCACCGACGTCTCGCCCAGCACCCCGCTACGGGTCAGGAATGTGGAATACAAAATGAGTATGAAAGTCAGTAAGTAGTAAACATAGGTGCTGCGGATGGAGTGCCCCGTGTTTCTAGCAATTAGGTTGGTGTGAATACCGCCAATCAGGATGAGCCAGGGCACTAACGACATATTTTCGACGGGGTCCCAAGCCCAATAGCCCCCAAAACTTAATGCTTCGTAGGCCCAAGCGCCACCCATCACAATACCTGTGCCGAGTATAGCGCCGCTCATGAGTGCCCAAGGCATAGCGGGTTGGAGCCACTGAGTATGTTGGCGCGTCCATAGCCCAGCTATAGCAAAGGCAAAAGGCACTGTTGTAGAGGCAAAACCTAAGAATAGGGTAGGCGGGTGAATGGTCATCCACCAGTTTTGTAACAGCGGATTTAGCCCGTTGCCCTTAATGAGATTTACATAGTCAGCGTTGGCGAATAAAGGCGCATCTAAGGCGTCGCGGAGTAGTAGAGTAGGGTTGCTGCCAATTTTGATGTCACCAAAATACACGCCCAGCAGCATAGCGTTAATGAATACCTGTACAAGTGCCAACACCGCCATTACTGGTGATTCCCACTGCCGCGCACTACCGATAAGTAGTAGCCCCAACACCACATGCCAGAACATCCACAGCAGGAAGCTACCTTCTTGCCCTTCCCAAAATGCTGCAAAAATATATTTGAATAGCAAGTCATCCGATACATGTGCCCACACGTATTGGTACTCATAGTATTGCTTTGTCATTACAAAAAATAGCATCCCGATGACGCCCAATACGCCCGCGCTATGCACCAAGAAAGCCCCACGCCCCAATCGTCGCCAGGATGCTGCCTCTGGTAGAGCCGCGCGTTGGGTGGCAAAGAAGTAAGCGGTGGCTGCCAATAAGCCGGCTACGAATCCTAATATGATAGCGAAATGTCCGATCTGGCCTGGCAGCAGATGTTCACCAATATATTGTATGCTTTCCATTCACTTTTACAATTTTGACAGCTCACGATTCCGATTGGCGGGGTGTTCAAATATTTTTATAAAAAAAGTATATTATGCAAGAATTTGCTTTTTTATGCTCGTTAGTAGCATTTTATACACAATAAACCAGTGAAATATGATGTGCTTTTTACATCTTTTGTCCGCCAATTTTATTAGCATAAAATGAAGACAGCTCCGCCTGCGTACTACCCCTTTTTCTCACTTTTGATATAAATTTCTTCATCTTTGTACTTGGAAGGGCACTTCATCAGTAGATCCGATGCAACGAATTCTTCACCTTTCATGCGACCCGTAACCACAATCTGCTCTGACAATTCAAAATCCTGGGGCTTGCTTGCCAACAGCACTACCTTGCGTTCTTCACCTTTCGCATCCTTAACGTAGAAACTGAAATAATTGGGGTCTTGTTCGGGGTTGTAATACATTTCTTTGTCTTTAGAAAGTTGCCCCGCTATTTTTACCTTTTCCCCGGTATGGGCGGCTTCGGAAAAAGAGCCATAGGTACTCAAATCTTTTGCTGCATTCATCAGCATGGCAATAGCCACTACAATCATCAAACCGGCTACGATATATATTTTTTTCATACAGACATATTTTTAGCAAAACTACATTATATCGGCGGTTTTGTTTAAGCAACGTGGTCAAATTGTTGTCATAAAGCGCTGTGGCTAATGGCCGCTATGTCTGGGAGAGATATTTGCTCCAGCTATTTCAAAATATATTCCTATTTTTGACCAATTTTTAGCATGCTACACGAACCCATCTAAGGAGGCGTTGGAGATGTTGTTATATTTCTTTTTTGGCAGTGGGTCAAATCAGTTGTTTTGCTTTTCAGATGTCGCAAATCTTAAAGATTTACGACATCTCGTCCGCCAATTATTACATTATTATTACAAAATTCATGCAGCCAATTATTGTACAACTCAAAGATGTAAATATTTATCAGCAGGGCGTACTGGTGTTGCAGCAGGTCGGATTAAAAATCACCAAAGGCGAATTCGTTTATCTGATTGGCAAAACCGGTAGCGGCAAATCCAGTTTACTCAAAACGCTATACGCGGCGCTCCCGCTTACGGAGGGCCGGGGGGAGGTGGCTGGCTATGATCTGGCAAAATTGGACCGGCGCACCATTCCGCTGCTTCGGCGCAAGCTGGGCATTGTTTTTCAAGACTTTAATCTGCTGATTGACAGGAATGTAGAACAAAATCTTCGGTTTGTAATGGATGCTACCGGCTGGCGCGACGAGGGGAGTGTCAAGCGCCGCATTCAGGAAGTGCTGGAACAGGTGATGCTGACCGATAAATTGTTCAAAATGCCGCATGAACTTTCGGGTGGAGAGCAACAGCGGGTGGTGATTGCGCGTGCCCTGCTCAACAAACCAGCGATTATATTAGCCGATGAACCCACCGGCAACCTCGACCCAGAAACCAGCGATGACATCTTGCTGCTGATGCGACAATTGGCCCGACAAAACGATTCGGCGGTACTTTTTGCTACGCATGATTATCGTATTATCGAAAATTTTCCAGCGCGCATCATTCGCTGTTTGAATGGTAAAGTACTGGAAGAAGAGGGTTTCGAAATATAAAAAAATTGAATACCGAGCTGCTGCCATTGCCGGCAAAACCAAAGCAAAAGTTAAAAAAACACCCCCCAACGAACCTTTAAGCGCCGCTGTTGGTCTTATTTTATGATAACCCTTTTGTGCAAGTTTATGCAAAAAGACTTATTTTCGCCAAAAAAGAATGGATAATGATGAGAATAATGCCAGTTTTTATTGCGACTTTAATCATTTTTATCACGACCAGTTTTGTGCAGGCGCAGCAGCGAGAGCATCTGGTGCAATTCTCCGGTATGGTACTCGACGGAAGTACCGAGCAACTGTACCCTGTGCCTTACACCAATATTTTGGTGAAAGATAAAGGGCGTGGCACTTATTCTGATTTTAAAGGTTTCTTTTCCATCGTTGTGCAAAAAGGAGATGTTATTGTGTTTTCGGCCATTGGCTACCGAACCGTGGAATATAAAATTCCGGAAGACCTTAAAGACGACCGCTACTCATTAGTACAATTAATGACGCAGGACGCGATCAACTTGCCAGAGACAGTGGTGTTTCCGTGGCCCAGTCGGGATCATTTCAAGCTGGAATTTTTAGCAATGGATGTAACCCCAGAGTTGCAACGACGCGCTACAGAAAACCTTGCCAAAGAGGTATTGGAGCGTGCCAGTGCTGGCGTGGTAAGCGATGGTCGTGAAAATGCTAATTTTTATCTCCGGCAACAGTCGCGCGAATATTATTACATCGGGCAAACACCGCCTATGAATATTTTTAACCCTGTGGCTTGGAAAAAATTCTTTGATGCTTGGAAAAACGGCGATTTCAAAAAGAAGGATTAGCACCATTTAGGATGTATGAAGCCTAATTTTTGAATTCATAAAACCTTGAAAAACAAGACTTTGAAAAGGAATTGTTTTTTTAATTAAAAAAATATCCCAATATCCCAATATTCAATATAACATAAAATCGAATTTTATATAGCATGGATCAAGTAGTGAAACAGGCAGAAATTACGATCACCGTAGGACTGAATCGAGAGAATGTACCCGTCAGTATTCGCTGGAGCGCTGCAGATGCACCTGAAGCACAAGCACCTCAGGCCTGCAAGGCTATGCTGCTTTCCCTCTTCAACGGTGATAGTTTGGAAACCCTGAAAATTGATCTCTGGACGCAGGATATGCAAGTGATTGAAATGGATCGTTTTTTCTTTCAGACCCTGCGCGCCTTAGCCGATACATATTATAAAGCAACTCAAAATGCACCGCTTGCCGCTGATATGCAGCGCTTTGTACAATATTTTGGTGAAAAAACCGAAATCCTACCTCAGGAAACTTCCAATTTGTAATATTTCGATCTAAGTACAGGACAAAAGTCCAATTTCAAAAAATAAGCTCAAAAAGTTGAGC
>CALMSP010000306.1 GCA_937872405.1 uncultured Saprospiraceae bacterium
CCCCGTTCAAGGTTGCCAACCCTACCGTAGTTTTTGATTGTTTTTTCCTGCACCGGCCGGTTGCCTTTTTCCATTTTTAAAAATTTTTTACATTTTTTTTTTGCAAATTGATTTTTACAGTGAAATCAGAACTATCCTTGCAACAACAATACTCTGATATTGCGCTACGGCTGAATGCGATCATAGAAACCGCAACAGACGGTATCATCACGATTGATGAGCGCGGGTGTATTGAATTGGTCAACTCGGCAGCAGCAACACTCTTTGGCTATAGCATCGAAGAGATGAGCGGGCAGAATATTAAAATGCTCATGCCAGAACCCGATCGCAGCAAACACGATAGCTACATAGGTAACTATTTGCATACCGGACACCGCAAAATCATTGGCATTGGACGCGAGGTGTATGGCAAACGCAAGGACGGAGACATTTTTCCGCTTCGACTCAGTATAAGCGAAGTCAACCTCCACAATCAGCGCATTTTTACTGGCATTTTGCACGACCTGACCGAGCAAAAAATGGCAGAAAAAGCCCTCCGCGAAGAGAAGGAGCGCACGCAGCAATACTTGGATGTAGCCAATACCATCTTTGTAGTGCTCAACCGGCAGGGAGAAATCACCATGCTCAACCGGCGGGGCTGCGAAGTTATTGGCTTCCGCGAGGAAGATGTGCTGGGCAAAAACTGGTTTGATCTGGTTGTGCATCCTGACAAGCGCGAGCAAGCGCGCGCCAATTTTCAACGCCTCATGCAGGGCAACGCTCCCCCAGAATGCTACTATGCCGAATACGAGATAGGCAGCCCACAGCATTTTGGCGAGGGGCGGCTCATCGCTTGGCGCAATGCACTCGTATTTGATGAATTGACTCGCCCTACCGCCTCTATCAAATCAGGCGCGGATATCACCGAGCATCGCGCTGCCGAGGAGCGCATTATACGGCTAAACGCCGAACTGGAAAAGCGCGTGGAGATGCGTACCGAAGAACTGGCAACCGCTGTGAATCAACTGCTCGATACCAACAAACAACTCAAAAAAGAAATTCAAGAACGCGAGGCCGCCGAAAATGCCTTGCGCGAGCGCGAACGCGAAATTCGCAAAGCCCTTGAAAAAGAAAAAGAACTCAGCGAGCTCAAGTCGCGCTTTGTATCTATGGCTTCGCATGAGTTTCGCACGCCGCTCAGTACCATCCTGTCATCAGCAGATTTGATCGAAGCCTACAAATTAGAAATGCAACAGGATAAGCGCGAGCGACACACAGGGCGCATCAAGGCGGCGGTAGCCAATTTGACCAACATTCTCAACGATTTTCTCTCCCTCAGCCGCTTCGAGGAAGGCAAAGTGGAAGTGCAGCCTGTAACATTTGATTTGGTTGCTTTTTGCAATGAAACCCTTGAAGAAATCAGTGTACTACTCAAACCCGGCCAGCGTATCAATACGCGCCACGATGCCAGCGAAACGCCGTTGTATTTGGATAAAAAACTACTCAAAAACGTACTATTCAATCTACTTTCAAATGCTATAAAATATTCTGAGGCCGGCAAAACGATTGATTGCTTCGTAGATATTACCGAGCAGGGCTTAGCTATTACCATTGCCGATCAGGGCATCGGTATCCCCGAAGAAGAACAACAGCATCTGTTTACCCCCTTCTTCCGCGCGCACAACGTAGAAAACATTCAGGGCACCGGGCTGGGGCTGAATATTGTCAGACGCTACATTGACCTGATGCAGGGGCAAATTACATTCCAAAGCCAATTAGGCAAGGGTACTACGTTTTATGTGACCATACCAGCCGCATCGCCACAGTAAAATCCTGGAATCAGACAATTTCCAATGGCTATTTCTCCCTAAAATTCCGATATTTGCTAAGAGTATGTTTAAAATTCGTTTTTGAAGTCGAAAATGATCAGATTTGGGTTCTCACGAAGCGTTTTTTGAGCTGCATAGCAGCGCTACGGAGCGAGAAAAAGGCAAAGTGAGGTTCCATAGATGAACATTTGCAGACCAAAGTATGAAATTTAAACATGCTCTAAGAGAATGCTGCTTATTTGTTTACAGATACTTATTTCAAAATCAACACAGCTTGCAACTTTGTACAAAAATTTGATTTCGAGCGTTTTACAAATTAGCTAATGATGAATTCATGACTTATAAAGTACATCATCATACGACTAAATATCGCCCATATCATGAAAAAAATTCTTGTTATTGAAGATAATGCCGAAGTACGAGAAAACCTGCAGGAAATACTCGAACTCTCCGGATACGCTGTTGTAGCTGCTGAAGATGGAACCGCCGGCGTGGATTTAGCACTGAACGAACGCCCCGATTTGATTCTTTGCGATGTCATGATGCCAAAACTGGACGGTTTTGGCGTACTGAATATTCTGGGTAAGCGCAGCGAAACGGCTGACATTCCTTTTATTTTCCTGACCGCTAAAGCTGAAAAAAGCGACTTTCGGCGAGGTATGAATCTTGGCGCCGATGATTACGTTACCAAGCCTTTTTATAAAGACGAACTGCTGGCAGTGATTGAGATACGCTTACGCAAAAGTGAAAATATTCGCCACAAATTTGACAAAACGGAGCAAGGCCTCAAGGCCTTTATCAATGAGGCGCGTGGATATGAAGAGCTAAAAAAACTGAGCAATGAGCACAAAGTAAGATGGTACAAAAAGCGAGAAGCAATTTTTGAGGAAGGTGACTATCCGCGTTATCTATATTTCATCAAAAATGGCAAAGTAAAAGTATTCAAAACCAATGACGATGGTAAAGAATACATTATTTCATTGGGTACAGATGGAGATTTTGTGGGCTATGTGGATTTGATCAAAGATGCTAAATACAATGAATCTTGCACCGCCTTAGAGGATACAGAAATCAGCCTGATCCCTAAAGATGATTTTCAGGCGCTGCTGCACGCCAACCGCGACGTGGCTTCTCAACTAATAAAAATGCTTGCCAATAATATTTCTGAAAAAGAAGACCAGCTGCTGCAATTGGCGTACAACTCTGTACGGAAGCGCGTAGCGGACGCCATCTTGCTGCTCTATGACAAGAACGACCAAGCGGCTATCAATATCCTGCGCGATGACTTGGCGCGCATTGTCGGTACCGCCAAGGAGAGCGTCATTCGGATGCTCACCGAATTCAAAGAAGATGGCTACATTGAGGTAAACGATGGCACCATCATCATCAAAAACCGACACAAATTAGAGAGTCTGCCAGGATAGGAACCAGCGCCGTGCATCGTCACTTCGCTCGGCTGGTCCAACTCGAATGGCGCACCCGAAAGCGCCACGGTACCTCTACCCATTCCGCGGCGTAGCCAATGCCCACGCGCGGGCTGGCTATGATTTGGTCAGCAGCAATGCGGTCGCCACGATCCTCAATACGGATAGGACTCGCCGACTCGTATAGGTGTATTCCAGAATATTGCGTTGTAATGCCCAACGCTTGCGAAAGTGCTCCTGGACCAGCCGTAAGTGCAGATTTTAGGACGGCCATATTGCGGCGTTGTAGCATAAGGGACAGATTATCAGTGGGTTCTATCGCTCTGATTAGCACAGCGTGCGGCACGTTTTCCTCATTGGTCACCACATTAAACAAATGGTGCAGGCCATAGCAAAGATAGACATAAGCGGTGCCACCAGCGGCGTACATTGGCTCGTTGCGGCGGGTGCGGCGATAATCAAAAGCGTGGCTGGCACGGTCTTCGGGGGCGCGGTAGGCTTCGGTTTCCACAATTTTTCCGGCGACATACTGCCCTTCTAATTCCGTGACTACGTACTTGCCGAGCAGCGCTTGAGCTAAATAGACGACATCCGGGTGGCGATAAAATTCGGGCGAAAGCAACATGTTATATGGATATAATAATCGTCGTATTTTTTTTGATACTTGCTCCAAATAAGGATGACCATATTTATAAAAACCCCGAAAATAATAAATTTACTAAATCTTAGAGATTTAGCAAATTTTTTCATTTCATTATACCTTTTTCAATTAAAAATGACATGCTTTTGTATCCAAAAGTCTGTTTTTTAACACTTTACAAAATATAAAATCTAAAAATTATAAATGGTATCCCTCCGTCGCTTAGGCCATTTCGATCAGCAGATAGCCTTTCTCCACGGCAGCGCCTTGCTGCGCGTGAATGGTTTTTACCGTGCCTTCGCCAGGCGATTTCAACACATTTTCCATTTTCATCGCTTCCAGAATTAATAGCGGATCGCCCTTCTGCACAGTTTGTCCAACTTCCACTTGGATACTGAGCACCAAGCCCGGCATGGGCGCTTTGATATCCTTTACTTTGTGCGTTTTTTTGGTCGTGAGTCCGAGTTTTTTGACTAACTGGTCATATTGATCCTCTAAACGAATCTGATATAAATTGCCATTTATTTTAATTTCAAACTGTCGAGTAACGGCATCATGCGTTACCAACTCGGCAAGAAAGGCTTTGTGGTCTTTCAAAATATGAAATTGCTTCGGACCAACAGAAACGATATCCAAGCCGCCTATGCTATTTAAATCAATATCAAATTGCTCATTGACAATTGCCTTAAAGTGCTGATCATTCATAATCTCCTGTTTTTTAATGTTTTACGTTTTGTGATTTTATCTTACTCAACTTCATCATAAGCTGCGTTTCAAAAATAGTATAAATGATATAAATACCCAAAAAAGGCAGCACATATAATGGATGTGTAAGTGGATGCCAATATCGATACGTCAACGAAAGGGCTACGCAAAGCGCTAACTTTATGATTATCAAATTTATATATATAGCAATAAATTTATTTTTGTTTGTATGGTACACAGCTCGCTGCCCGATTGCATAGCTCAGCATCGTAAATGCCGAAAAAAGGAGTAGCCCGAGCCACGCAAGTAGTGCATCGGCTTGCCATTGCGGCCAGCAATACCCGCCTCCCCAGAGCACCAGCGCGAGCACGCCTGTGAGTGTAAGCCATTGAAAACCAAATTGTTGCCAACTCATAAGCGTGTTGTAGTGAATAAATTTGGCAGCAGTATGTGCCTGATTAGGTAAGTAGCACGGCTATCATATAGTCAGAAAGCAGTATGAGTATATTGCTGAAAACCACTGCGTTAGTACTGGCTCGCCCCAACTCAATGCTGCCACCTTTCACATGATACCCTTGATAGCAGGACACACTGGTGAGGATAAATGCGAATACCAGCGCCTTAACGAACATCATTGTTACATTATGTGGATCAAAAAACGAACGAACGCCTTGCACGTATTCCGCATCGGACATCAGGCCTGCAGGCACCGACGCTATATAGCCCCCCATAACGCTCACAAAAGCACCAATAGCTACCAACATCGGAATCACGATCAGCGCAGCCAGCACTTTGGGGCGTACTAAGTATGCTGCCGTATTGACGCCCATGATCTCCATGGCATCAATATGTTCTTTTTGACGCATCCCGCCGATTTCCGCCGCCATATTCGACCCCACTTTGCCCGCCAGCACTAAGCAAGTAATGGTTGGCGCCAATTCTATGATGGTGCTATCGCGCACGATGTAGCCGATGTAGTAGCGCGGCACCAGCGTACCGTCAAGTTGATAAGCAAATTGGACGGCCGTAACCGCGCCAATAAAAATGGAGATCAGGCACACAATCACTAAAGAACCAATGCCAATGTCATTCATTTGCCGCATGGTTTCCTTGTAATACATACGCCAGTTTTCTGGCCGAGCCATAGCTGTGCCCAGCATCATAACATAGCGCCCGATATGATATAAAATCTTGAGGTTCATGCGATTTTGGTTAATGATTGCCCGAAGATTTTCCTTCAGGATTGCCAAAAATAGCGGAAATTTGCAAAATCTACCAACTGCAAGTGTATTTCCAGTTTTTTTAGGCAACAATTTCATCCACAAACCAGTTGAATGGCCCAGTTTTTCTATCATTTATAATCCATTATAGGATGTATTGTATCATCACCGGCGCTACCAAAGGTATCGGGCGCGCTGTCGCTGAAATATTTGCACAACACGGCAGTAACCTGATGCTTATTGCGCGCGACCGCAACGATTTGGAGGCTTTGCAGGCGCATATGCAGACGCAATATCCGGCTATCGAAGCGCTCATTTTTCCCGTTGACTTGAGTCGGCCAGAAGCCGTAAAGGATTTGGGTAAAACCTTACAAGCCCTGAATCGGCCACTATCGGTGTTGGTAAATAATGCGGGTATTTTTTTGCCTGGGCGTATGCTGGAAGAAGCCGATGGTATATTGGAACAACAAATGAACCTCAATCTTTACAGTGCTTTTCATCTTACGCGCTTGCTTGCACCGACAATGATTCGACAGGGCAAAGGGCATATTTTTAATATTGGGTCGGTAGCCAGCCTTCAAGCCTATGCCGATAGCGGATCCTATACTATAACCAAATTCGCCATGCTGGCCTTCAGCCGTGTGCTTCGATTGGAGTTGCTACACACCGGCGTAAAGGTAACTACGGTACTACCCGGCCCTACCTATACCCACTCTTGGATAGGTACAACCCTGCCTCCTGAGCGCTTCATTGCGCCAGAAGAAGTGGCCCAAGCCATTTGGAATGCCTGGAACACAGGCCCTTCTGTCTGCATAGAAGAGATTCAGATGCGCCCGCTGGCTGGTGACCTCTGAAGTAAGTTCTGCTTCCGTTTGACTTATCGAAATAAAATTTTGCAATTTTATCTCTCCGTAATTCTTAATTTAGATAAAATAAAATCTGTCAATTTGTCGGCTTTTGTAATCTGGTACGATTATCGCCTATTGTTACCATCGCCTATTTTGGTAGAAGACCTTAAAAACATGCAATAAAGCAGACAAGATGCTACAATTTATCTCCAATAACACAGGCACCAACGAGCAGCCTTGGAACGCCGCCAACCCGGACGCGGAGTTGCTCGACGCCTACTCGCGCACGGTGGTCAGCGTAGCCCAAAAAGTGAGCGATACCGTAGTGCAAATAAAGGTACAAAAACCCGGAAGGCGCAGCCGCAATGGCAATCAACGCTTTCTCCCTGGTACAGGGTCTGGTTTCATTATTTCTACGGATGGCTTTGTGGTCACCAACAGCCACGTTGTCAGTAGCGCTACCGCTATAGAAGTCACTTTGCAAGATGGGCGGCAGCTGCCGGCAACACGCGTTGGTGACGATCCGGCCACCGACCTCGCGGTGCTACAGATCAATGCCGAGGGGCTTTCTACAGCTCAATTTGGCGATTCGGACACCTTGCGCGTCGGGCAGTTGGCGATTGCTATTGGTAATCCGTATGGTTTTCAATATTCGCTTACAGCAGGCGTCGTTAGTGCATTGGGGCGCACGCTGCGCTCGGAAAGTGGTCGCTTGATTGATGACGTTATCCAGACGGATGCTGCGCTCAATCCAGGCAATTCAGGCGGGCCTTTAGTTGCTTCTGATGGGCGCGTGATCGGGGTGAATACAGCGGTTATCTTACCGGCGCAGGGACTTTGCTTTGCGGTGGCTGCCAATCTGGCAAAATATGTAGTCGGCAAGCTCATTTTGGAAGGAAAAGTGCGTCGAGGCTATATTGGCATTGCAGGTCAGATGGTACAATTACAACCACAATTGATCAAACAATACGAACTAACGGTGCGGTCGGGTATTTTTATTCAAACCATCGAACCGGATGGGCCAGCTTACAACTCCGAACTTCGCCAAGGCGATCTGATTATTGGTTTTAATCAAATGCCCGTCAATACGATTGATGACTTACATCGCCTGCTGGATGCAGATACTATTGGCCGCACCAATGAATTGCTGGTGCTGCGCAATGGCCGCAAGGTACGGGTGCGCGTTGTACCTTCCGAAATGCCCTAATTTTTAGATAACTTGGAATCCGTGCGCGTAGGGGTCATCCACATCATCAATCAGAATTTGGTTGTAACCGATAATCTTTGCCCAGCCTTCAATAGAAGGAATGATAGCCGGAAAGTCGCCGCAGGTAGTGGTAGCTTCTACCCGCCCCACAAAGCGGCTGCCAATGATGCTTTCATGTATAAACGTATCGCCTACTCGTAGGCGCCCTTTGGCTGCCCATTGTGCCATACGCGCCGAAGTGCCTGTGCCACAAGGCGAACGGTCAATGGCCTTGTCGCCATAAAATACAGCGTTACGGGCGTGCGCATCCGAAGCGATTGGCGCGGCAGCCGTCCACAAAACATGACTTAATCCGTTGATTTTCAAATCAATAGGATGCTGAAAAACATGCATGGCATTGAGGCGTTCTCGGATGGTCGGACTCCAGCGAATCAAGTCGCCAGCAGTGATGTGTTCCAACCCAGGAAAATTAGGCTGTGGATCCACAATTGCATAAAAATTGCCACCATAGGCGACATCTACGCTTAGGGTTCCCAAATCGGGGCAATTTACTTCCAGGTTTTCTTTGTACAAAAACGACGGCACATTCGTCAGCCGCACCGACGTCACTTTGTTGCCCTGCTGCTCGTAGCGTACCCGCACTAAGCCCGCGGGGGTTTCTATGCGCAGCGTACCCGGCACACTTGGTTGTATCAGCCCCTCTTCAATCATGATCGTCACCGTACCAATAGTGCCGTGCCCGCACATCGGTAGGCAGCCGCTGGTTTCGATGAAAAGCACCGCGACATCATTTTCGGAGTCATGCGGCGGATACAAAATACTCCCCGACATCATATCGTGCCCTCGAGGTTCGAACATGAGGCCACGGCGTATCCAGTCGTGATGTTTTAAGAAATCCAATCGTTTTTCACTCATGTTGGTACCCTGCAACGGCGGGCCGCCACCGGCTACCAATCGCACCGGATTGCCACAGGTATGGGCATCTATACAGAAAAACGTTTTTCTCACTTTAAAAAATTGATTTTCAAATATAAAAACATTAATCTAATCGTTCATAACATCCAGCATCGGGGCTGGCTGTGCTTCTGAGGTTGCCCTCTATGTCAATATCAATAGCTCTGGGAAACAGAATTGGTTTGGCAATACCGTGCGCAATAGACAAGGAATCGAGCCGAAAATCCGTTTTGCTCACATCGAAAAATAAGCGATCTGTACGGGAGCCATTTCGGCAAGGATTGCATTGCTCCTCCAGGAAGCGCGCATAGCGTCCGCCGCTTTGCGTAAGCAATTGTTGCACCCGCACCACGCAATTTTCAAAGTTGATATTGAACAAAGCCGGTTCTTGCCCGGAGCGACTGTCTGCCAGTTCCAACTCGTCATTGCGAGAACCAAAAATAATGGAATTGCGGAACCGCGCCTGTAGCGGGTGCTCTCTAAAATCGGAGCAATCGGAATTGTAGCAATAAAAGTTACTCATGCCGAGCGCCGACGCATTCACGCCATAGCTGGCAATGGTGCAATAAGTAAAATCATAATCACCGCCGAGCAAAAAGAGTACGGAGGTAGCACCATTATTATATACTAAGCAGTTTTCAGCGGTGATCCGACTCTTAAATCCAATGATGCCGCTACTGGAGGTATTGTAAAACTTAGCATTGCGAGCCGTTAGTTCGCCTAATGAATCCACTAAGACCCCAAATCGGCTGTTGCGGATGGTGGCATATTCAATCACATTTCCTCGGCTACCCCGCCCGATGATGAGGCCATTCCACTGTCCGGCGCTATTCTGAAAATTCGCTTCCAAGCGGTCGCCTTGCAATATAACTGGCTGATTCTTAGTACCTTGTATGGTAAGTTTACCACTTTCCAAGATATATAAAATGCCGTCATTATAGACCCCGCCGAACAGATCGTTGCGCGCTACGCCGCCATGCACATACACGCGCGCGCCTGCCGGAATTACTAATTCGCAAGCCTCCACAAACACCGCACCATAGATCACATAGGGCTTGGGGTCGTCCCAGATGATGCGGCCGCCATTGCATGATAGCGTTACGGCTACACCTCTATTGAAGCGGCTTGGAAAGTAATTGGCATTCTGCCCCCAGGCCTCCAAGTGTACATACTGCTCGTTGCCGTTGGTCTCAAAGCGGATGCGATCTTCAATCACAAATGGGCTTACGGATAGCGGCTGATCGGGGTCAATAGTAACCTCCACAAACACGTAAATACTGTCTTTAGGAAGAATTTCCACTTCGGTTTGCCGGTTGCCGGGTATCCCATCCACATTCATCCGCCAGCGCGCTGCATTGCCACTTTCTAAGCTGATCTGTGTGATGCGCACCGCCCGATTGTTCCGATTATACACTTTAAACAAGCGCGTGGCCGAGCCTAACTCGGTAAAAACCGTATCGAATCGGAGGGTATCTACCGAAAATTCAAGCCTCGCATTCGGGTCGCTTGTGAATACCAATTCATCGCGCAGGCAATTGGTCAACCCGATAATAGCAACAAATAACCAAAGTAAACAATATAATATTCGATTCATAAGCATACATTCCGAAGTAAATATAAAATTCATAAAATACACACTATCAATCTTTTATATTTAAATAAAAAACAAACCGACGAATTATAGGCTATAAACTATGGACATGGCGCCATGGATTATGAACGGCAAAGTTAGCGTTTCATTTTACATCCGAAAGCCAGAAAACAGTGGCTTTCCAAAATTTGTCGGCGCTAAGAATATTTGCGCTACAAATTATTTAAAATGATGGGCAGCGCAAGAAACTGTTTTTCAGAATGAAACGTTATCCAAGTTGGACATTGTAGATGCTGAAAATTATGTTTTGCTACAATCCTTATTTTTTTGAAAAAAGTGATACTTTTGTAGTGCTTTTTCGTCACAAGACTGCGCGTCATTTTCGTAATATGAACTAAAAACTGCTATTTGCTCGCAATTTTGTACATTACATGTGTTTTTAAAAAACTTTCGGACGTTTGGAGAAGCCCGTGATTGATGTGATCATACCGGCGCATAATGAGGAAGGTTCCATTCGCTATGTGCTTGCCAATATTCCCAAAAGTCTGGTGCGGGAGGTGATTGTATGCAATAACGCCAGCACGGATGATACGGCTGGGGTAGCCCGCGAGTATGGCGCGCTGGTATTGCACCAACCGGAAATGGGATACGGTAATGCTTGCTTGAAAGGCATTGAGTACCTAAAAAACAAGCCTGCCAGCGAACATCCTAATGTGATTGTATTTTTAGATGGCGATTATTCTGATTACCCTGAAGAGATGCCCGCGCTCATTCGCCCGATAATAGAAGAAGACGCGGACTTGGTAATTGGCTCGCGCGTGTTGGGTGATATGCAACGTGGCTCCATGATGCCGCAACAAATATTTGGCAACTGGTTGGCTACCAATTTGATACGTATGTTTTATGGTTATCATTTCACAGATTTAGGTCCATTCAGAGCAATTAAATTTCCTAAATTGCTCGAATTAGAAATGGAAGACCGCGATTTTGGCTGGACCGTAGAAATGCAAGTAAAAGCAGCCCGCAAGCGCCTAAAATGTAAGGAAGTACCAGTGAGCTATCGGCGGCGTATTGGTATCTCTAAAGTATCGGGTACGGTACGCGGCAGCATTTTAGCGGGGCATAAAATATTATGGACAATTTTCAAATTTTTATAGCAGCGCTGTAAAAAGCGCGTACGAGAAAACCATCACAACCATTCTATCATTTAAACATTCGCAACAATGTCTGTATTGGCTTATGCGGTTTTAATTATTTACAGCACCGCCCTTATTTACATCACGATGTACTGCGTCATGCAGTTCAACCTGCTCTATCATTACAAGAAAGCCGCAAAAAAAGGCACGCAACTGTTGCAATCGGTTACTGCCGGTGCATCTGTGCATGATGAGGTGGATCCGCCTGAAACAACCCATGCAGCATATCCCTTCGTGACCGTGCAGCTACCCATTTTCAATGAAATGTATGTGGTAGAGCGACTGATTGATAATATCGCACAATTTGATTATCCGAAAGATCGCTTTGAAATCCATGTATTGGATGATTCAACGGACGAATCGGTAGAAATTACAAGCAAAAAAGTAGCCGAATGGAAAGCCCAGGGCATACAGATTGAGCACATCCATCGGGTGGACCGCAAGGGCTACAAAGCAGGTGCGCTACAAGAGGCGATGCAGTTTGCTCGAGGTGAATTCATTGCCATTTTTGATGCCGACTTCCTGCCGCGCCCGGATTTTCTGAAAGTAACGATTCCCTATTTCAACGATTCTGGGGTAGGTGTCGTGCAAACCCGCTGGGAGCATATCAATGAAGATTACTCCCTGATCACCAAATTGCAAGCACTACAGCTGAACGTACACTTCACAGTAGAGCAGAAAGGCCGCGAGGCAGGCAATTATCTGCTACAATTTAACGGCACAGCCGGAGTCTGGCGTCGTCAGACCATTGAAGAGGCAGGCGGATGGGAAGCCGATACGCTCACCGAAGACCTTGACCTCAGCATTCGAGCGCAACTGAAAGGCTGGAAGATCAAATTCTTGGAAGAGATAGGCTCGCCTGCGGAATTGCCAGCAGAGATGAGTAGCCTCAAATCGCAGCAATTCCGATGGATGAAAGGCGGCGCAGAAACCGCAAAAAAAATGTTGCCTACCGTATGGAAATCGAACCTGACGCTTTGGCAGAAGATACAGACGACGGTACACCTGCTCAGCAGTACCGTATTTGTGTTTGTATTCATCGCTGGGGTGTTCAGCGTACCGCTTCTGTTCGTATTGGGCGACCTGATTGAGCAGGGTTTTAGCAAGCATTTCTTTGCTTGGTTTATGATTGGGCTACTATCTATCATTGCGGTGTATTATACTGCGAACCTACAATCGCCGGCGCGCCACCAAGAGGAGGATTTTGGCAAATCTATTTACAAGTTTATCTTCCTTTTCCCCTTGTTTTTAGCGTTATCCATGGGGTTGTCCCTGCACAATACTGTTGCAGTTATTCAGGGCTACCGCGGCAAGAAGTCGCCATTTGTACGCACACCTAAGTTCAACATTCAGACCATTAAGGATACGTTTACGAAGAGTAAATACCTGAGCAAGAAACTCTCCTGGACCACCCTGTTAGAAGGTTTTCTGGCCCTGTATTTCCTTGGTGGTGTCATTGGCGGTATTCTAATTCAAAATACGACCTTTTTGGTCTTCCATTTGATGCTTTCGATGGGCTACGGTGCTATTTTCTACTTTACACTGCGGCATTTACGCGCCCAGCAGTAAACTTCTGAACCTGTCAGGTTGTACAGGCCTGACAGGTTTAGAACAGAACAACCATGCAGGATACATATCGGCATAAAGGCATGAGGCGCAGGCTGATAGCCGCTTTGCGCGAACGGGGCGGCTTGGACGAACAGGTGCTCCACGCTATGGCCCAGCTACCTCGGCATTATTTTCTTGACCAAGCCTTTGAAGAGCATGCTTATGATGACAAAGCCTTTCCTATCGGGCAGGAACAGACCATCTCCCAACCTTATACAGTAGCTTACCAAACTACGCTGCTGCAAGTACAAAAGCGCAGCAAAGTTCTTGAAGTAGGCACGGGTTCTGGCTATCAAGCGGCGGTGATGGCGCTGCTTGGTGCGCGCGTTTATACAGTAGAACGACAAGAAGCCCTATACCTACGTGCTCGCGACCTGCTGGAACGCCTACAAATTGGCAATATCCGATGCTTCCTACGCGATGGCTATAAAGGGCTGCAAGAATATGCACCATTTGATCGAATATTGGTGACCGCTGGCGCACCACAGATACCAGATGCCCTATTGCAACAACTCGCCATTAACGGTCGCTTAGTCATTCCAGTTGGCGAAACGGTGCAGCGCATGTATCGCATCACGCGCCTTTCGGAAGCGGATTACCACGAAGAAACCTTTGATAATTTCCGATTTGTTCCTTTTCTCGAAGGGATTAGAAAAGCATAATCCCGCTTTTCAAAACATTGATTTTCAAAAGTTTAAAACAGATTCTAACCAAAAGATTAAGCTAGTACGCCTACCTATAGGTTAACTTTTTTTTTATTTTAAGAACCGCTCAGCACGGAGCTTTCGTAAATAGGTGTATCACACTAAAAACACTTTATCTTATGAAAGTATCCAATTTTTTTACAATGCTAAGCCTAATGGCTATGCCGCTGCTGCTGGGCGCACAAAGCCCCATTAACGGTTTTATGCAAGGTAAGGGCAAAGGCAATGTAGTGGTGTCCTACTTCACAGAATCCTACGATGAAGTATTCCTCGTACCACAAAAGATTCAGAACGTGCCCGTATTTGGCGAGGTGACCCTCAACAGCGTGAGCCTATTTGGAACCTACGGATTAAGCGACCAATTGGATGTAATAGTCAATTTGCCTTACATCACGGCGCAGGGTAGCGCAAGCCAGGAATTGCTTGATGACTTAGGATTTGATGGCAAAAGAAGCGGATTACAAGACCTCTCGGTGTACCTAAAGTACAATCCATTAACGTACAAAGTAGGCAACGGTACGCTGCGTTTCGTGGGGGCATTGGGTCTGGCGACTCCGTTAAGCAATTATCAGGTTAACGAAGGACTGCAATCTATTTTGGCGATCGGCAACCGTGCCACAAGTCTGAATACGACCTTATTGGCTCATTATCAGACGAATATGGGGCTCTTTGCAACCGCACAAGCCAGCTACAGCTTGCGCAATAATGATGTACCCAACGCTATTCTATCCGAAATTAAAGTGGGTTACGGCTGTAAATTTTTGTATGCTGATGCCTGGATTGGCAGTCAACGCTCTACCAGCGGCGTAGATATTCTCGGACTTGGCTTCGAGGGCTTTTTCCCAGCTACCAAAGTGAACTACACACGCACCGGCATCAATCTGTTTGTACCAGTGGTCAAAGGGTTGGGCATTTCTGCTGGCGCCAATACCTATCTGAATGGACGTAATGTGGGCGATGCAACTGGTTTTTACGGCGGTATTGTACTGTCGTATTAATCAATATTGCTGCACTCAGCAATAAAAAGTAAATAAATAGCCTTTTTTATTAAAAAAACTAAATAAAAAATTATTCCATGAAAGTTTCTAATTTCTTGTTATATACTTGCTGCCTGATGTTTGCTACGACCATCTTTACGGGCTGTCAGGAAAACTACGAAGATATCGAACCAACTATTGCCGCAATAGCCGTAGCCAATAACAACTTTAGCCTTTTAGAGGCAGCTGCCGTGCGCGGCGGAGTGGCGGTGGTATTATCCAACAAAAATTCTAACGACACTAATGGTAGCTACACGGTATTCGCACCTACCGATGAGGCTTTCGGCAGATTAGGCTTCAATCGGCCCGAAGATCTGATTGTACTGCAAGTACCGTTTCTCACCAGCACCCTCTTGTATCATGTATCGAATGGCGATCTACTGCGTAGCAATATTCGGGCTGGCGTTAGCTCTCCTTCGCTGCTGGGTCCATCCAGACGCTTCATTCAGCGCGGTAATGACCTGTATATCAATGGTTCTAAAATAATAGCAACGGATGTGAATGCTGCCAATGGTACGGTGCATGTTATTGATAAAGTAATGCTTGCTACCGGTGTGGATATTGTACAATCAGCAATTGCGCTGAGCAATCAGAATGTATTTGTGGTACCAGAATTATCTTTCTTGGTGGAAGCCGTTGTGTATGCCGAGCTTGCTGGGGCCCTCACACAATCGCCAGGTAGCCCATCTTTTACTGTATTTGCACCTACTGATCAGGCATTCCGCGAATTAGGCCAACTGCTTGGCATACCTTTAGAAAAGCCTGCCGACATTCGCAAGCTGCCCAAGGAAACGGTGGCCGCGGTATTACTTAATCACGTTATCGCTGATGGTGGTCGCTTCACTTCAGAATTCAACGCTGGCGCAGCCGCCCCACTTGGAGGCGTATCGCTTACGCTTGGCGCTTTTGTCGGCAAGCGTAAGCGATCCGCCTCCAAGTAGGGCGGCTGCGCCAGCGTTGAAT
>CALMSP010000307.1 GCA_937872405.1 uncultured Saprospiraceae bacterium
CTATTCCCTACAGTATCAATAACTTACAAGAGCGCGGCCGCTTTTTTATCGAATCCAACGAGGATATCTATGAAGGGCAGGTGGTCGGTGAAAATAGTCGCCCTGGCGACTTGGTGGTGAACCTCACTAAAACCAAAAAGCTGACCAATATGCGATCGGCCGGCGCCGATGATAAGCTCAAGCTCATTCCGCCCAAGAAGTTCACGCTGGAAGAAGCCCTTGAATACATCCAAGAAGATGAGTATGTAGAAGTGACGCCCAAATCATTGCGTCTGCGCAAAATTTATCTGAAAGAGCACGAACGCAAACGTGCACGCAATACCGCTGCCACAGTAGTAGAAGTAGAATAAGGTACTTATCCTATACGCTAACGTGTTGATAACCAACGTTTAAAAACAGCATCTATCGCAACGATTTGCTCGCGCCAGTTCTCCGTTAGGTCGGGTAGGGCAAAGAGTTGTTCAAATAAACGGTTCTGCGCTTGTACTTCGCGTAAAGCAGCACGGTAAGGCAGATGACTAAACGTGACCATAGCGTAAACCGGCAAAAACTGCGCTGGGTATTGCTCCGCAAGGTAAATTTCAATGTCCTTGCGTACCAAAAACTGCGGGTCGGCTACCAAGTCGCGCATTTCGATAAAATTCTGCAAGGCCAGATCAGCAATGGCGTTTGCATCCTCCATGCGGGCATCAGAAAAACGCACAATCGCCTCGTTTTCAGGATATTGTAACAACAATTCATCCAGTATGGTACAATCTTCAAAACCAGCGTTCATACCCTGCCCGAAGAACGGTACGATAGCATGCGCAGCATCGCCCAACAGCAATACCCGCCGATTGTAGTGCCAAGGCTCACAACGAATGGTGACTAAAGACGACACTGGGTTCTGTCGGAAATCCTCCAACAAATCCGGTATCAGCGGTAAGGTATCGGCGAACCAAGTAGCAAAAAATGCCGTTACTTGAGCGTCGGTTTGCAAATTGGCGAAAGCCTCCGTAGCGCCTTCAAAAGGCAAAAAAAGCGTACAGGTAAAGCTACCATCCACATTTGGCAAGGCAATAAGCATGAATTTGCCGCGTGGCCAGATATGCAAGGCATTAGAATCCATACGGTGGCGCCCCGCCGCGGTTGGCGGTATATTCAATTCTTTGTAGCCATAATTGAGGTACGATTGTGAATAGTTAAAACGGTTGGTTTTTTGCAGGCTGTTGCGAATGGCAGAAAACGCACCGTCCGTACCAAAAATCAAAGGGGCATGCACCTGCGAGCGCGCACCGGAGCGTTGGTTTTCAAATGTTACTTCATTGGTTTCCAAATTAATATGGCGGCAGCGTTCGTCAAAATGAATGGACACCTGCTCGAAGCTATCGGCAATATGTAATAATTCAAGATTCAACCCAGCCCGCGACACTGAGAAGATGGCCTGCCCCGCTTTACCATAAGGCTGAAATGACAGATCGCCCGTCCGGTCATGTATCATGCGCCCATACATAGGTATCGCTACCGACTCGATCTGCGCTCGGATACCGGCTTGCTCCAATGCGCGCCAGCCTCGGTTACTCATTGCCAAATTAATCGAGCGCCCACCCACAAAACCCGCTTTTCGCATATCACTACGCCGTTCATAAACCTCCACGCGGTAGCCCCGTTTGGCTAATAAAATAGTTAATAATGACCCCACCAAACCTGCACCAACTACTAAGGCTTGCTTTGAATGCATCATGTAGTTTTTATCATATTATATTTAAAAAAGTTATATTTTAAATGCTCTATCAGAGATTTGTAATTTAAATATAAAAATCCAGCATATTATTTATAAAAAAACTGTCACTATATCTAGCTTGACCACACGGCATAAAAGTTGTTTTAAAAAAAAATGATAACTCAAGCTAAATAATAAATCGCAATGCGATAAATTGTGCAAATACCCCTATCGCATAGCCGCCGTACAAATCGGTAGGAATAATAGGGTGCAGCAATTGGCGCGCGGTACCAACCATGCCCGCAACCAGAAGAGCAACAATTAATATGATATTCATATTCAAACTCCAAGTACCCAACATAAATGTATCATAACTAAATTGCCACATTGTAATCAACACCATGCCAACTAAAACGCCCATGCCTACCGTGTGCGCACTGATGCGCGAAAAAATATTAATAAAAAATGCTAAAAACAGCGCAATAGTAGCCCCCAGCATAAACACTGTGTAAGCCGCCGGAATTGTGGGATTGCCATAAAAATTGCGAAACAACCATAAATAAAATACGCCGGTAATGATATAAGGTGCAATGCGATCTTTACTATCAAGCATAGCTAAGTTAGATAGTAACCCAGTGAAACGTAGCATCATAATAGAAAACAAGGGTATAAAAAAAGTAGAAACAAACACACGTAATAACAATATTTGCACGGGTTGTTCGTTCAAACTACTTACACCGAATAAATAAGGATTTACAATAACCAGCATCAATAGCATGTAAGAAGGTATCAACAGCGGGTTGAACAATGCAGAAATTAGCTTCGCCGCTATGCGCAGTAGTTGCTGCGGCCAAGTATAAACGATAGGTGTATCAGTTGTGGGTTCTTTCATGCTTCTAATTTGCAGTTTCCGATTTTGTGTGCTTACACATATAAGTAAAATGAGGGCTTAGCGCTCCTAATTTGTTTGCGCTCCTATTTATTTTATCTGTATGCTTACTCCATGATAAAATACAATCGTATTTGTTGTAAAATTTTGATTTTTAGGATTTTACAAATATGAAAAATATTTTTTATAAATGATTCGTTTCTTATTCAATACCGAAAATTACACAATTTTACCCAATCGTAAAACTTTTTTTGCGCATAGGCTTGCATTTTACAAACAAAGCAAATAACTTTGCGTCTCAAAGTGCTTTTATGACAAACAATCAACCGTTAAATGATTTAGCACAGATACGCGCCATCATGGAACGCTCCACCCGCTTCCTATCTTTGAGTGCGTGGGCCGCGATTATGGCGGGTGTCTATGCACTGGCAGGTGCCGCTATTGCTTGGCGCATGGTGTACTTTTCTTCAACGATACGCTACCAAGCGCTGACGGAAAACGTGCTTAGTGCAGCGGCCTTACCCCTGTTTGCGACGGCGGCCGCAGTGCTGCTACTCTCGGCAGGTACCGGATTATGGCTCAGCTATCGCAAAGCCCAACGCGCCGGACAAGCCCTTTGGAATCAAGCGGCTATGCGCACGGCTATCAATTTTGCCATTCCGATGCTTGCTGGCGGTGCTTTCGTACTCATTTTATATGCGCGTGGTTATTACAGCCTCATTGCCGCATCCATGCTTATTTTTTATGGTTTGGCGCTCCTCAATGCCGGTAATTTTACATTTAGTGATATTCGCAAACTTGGTATGTGGGAAGTGGGCATTGGTTTATTGGCAGCATTATTACCAAATAATGGACTACTTTTTTGGAGCTTAGGATTTGGTTTGCTACACATTATATATGGCGTTATTTTATATTATAAATATGAAAAAACTTGAAAGCAAGTAAAATTGATTCGGCGTGAAAAATGTATTACAAGATTTAAATAAAGCATTTGAAAGTCGCATCCGGTTGGGGCTGATGTCAGCTTTGATGGTTAATGACGCTGTGGATTTCAATACGCTCAAGACCTTGCTGGAAGCCACGGACGGCAACTTAGCCAGTCATGCGCGCGCATTAGAAGATTTGCAATACATTGAAGTAGAAAAATCGTTCGTTGGGCGCAAGCCGCACACACGCTATCGCATCACCGCGGCAGGCAGAAATGCATTTGAGCAGCATCTGGCAGCATTGGAAAAGCTATTGCAAAGCACCGGCAACTTCACGTCGGGGGCTATCAACGACTAAATTTTTTTGCGCTTTCACTTTGAGTTTCAAAGCACTTTATTTATTTGAAATATAATAATCCGAGGTTATTTTTTTAAATTTTAATATTGTCATTTTTAAAATAAACAAAATTAATTTTTTTGTAAATAATTGATCTTTTTTTATTTAAATATCATAATATACAAACAATCATTCAGCAAACTAAATAAAAGCATCATGCAAAATCAGGAGAATAACAACGGAATTCAGCAATTCAGCAGGTGGTTAAAACAATCGCTTTTTGTAAAATTAGCGGCTATTGGATTTCTTATTTTACTGCTATTGCTTCCCAACGCTATGATACGCGAACTGATCCGAGAACGCCAGCACCGCCAGTTGGAAGTGGTGCGAGAGGTAAGCGAATCCTGGGGTGGGCCGCAGCAGATCGTTGGGCCGTTGCTCAGCATTCCTTACAATCGGTGGGTAGAATACGAAGAAGGCAAACGCAAGCCCGTGCAGGAGATAGCACACTTTTTGCCAACACAGCTCCAAGTGGACGGGCAGGCCACGCACCAGCTTCGGCGGCGGGCTATTTTTGAGGTGGTATTGTATCAAACCGAAATCACCTTGAGCGGCGTCTTTGAGCAGCCTAACTTTGCTGCGCTGCATATTGACCCTAAGGATGTGCGCTGGGAACAGGCGCGTTTGTCGCTGGGTATTTCTGGTATGACCGGCATCAAAAGTAGCATTCAGGTGAATTGGGCGGGCGATTCGGTGCGCATGGAACCCGGCACAGCCGCACCAGCACTGCTGCCATCAGGGGTGAGCCATGAAGTACGCCTCCAACCCGATGGTGCGTCCTATGCTTTTGCGATTCCGCTAAAGCTCAACGGCAGCGAATTGTTGCAATTTGAGCCGGTGGGCAAGGAAACTCAAGTTCGGCTACGCTCCGATTGGAATTCGCCGGGGTTTGTGGGCAATTTTTTACCCGACCAGCATGATATCCGCACGGATGGTTTTAGCGCTACTTGGCAGATACTTGACCTAAACCGCAACTATCCACAAAGCTGGCTCAACGAGCAGTACCAACTGGGGCAAGCTACATTTGGCGTGCGCTTTGTAAAAACGGTGGACGAATACGCGAAGAACGACCGCTCGGCGAAGTATGCCATTTTAATTATTGGGCTTACGTTTTTGATCTATTTTTTCTTTGAAACCCTACGTCGTTTCCATATTCACCCCTTCCAATACCTACTTATTGGTCTGGCAATCAGCGTATTCTATCTGCTGCTGTTGTCGTTGTCGGAGCAAATTGGCTTTAACTATGCCTACCTGATGGCGGCGGCCGCCACGATCGGACTGATTGTACTGTACAGCGCTTCGATGCTACGGGTTACCCGACTTATTGTGCAGCTCGCACTATTATTAATAGCTATTTATGGGTTTATTTTTATCATTTTACAATTAGAAGACTATGCCCTGCTCGCAGGCAGTATCGGCATCTTCATAGCGCTTGCCGCCGTGATGTTTTATTCTCGAAAGGTGGACTGGTACAATCCGACGGGGGCTTGACGCAAAGCTGATTTTGTATTTAAAACGTTTATAATCAGATTTTTATAATTGTATAATATCTAATATTATACTGGTATTTCCAGGTAATGAATGGTGAAGTGACGCTGTGTTACTTCGCCATTATTATTTGGCATGGTTTTGGAATCTTATCTATTGCCGGCAAATTTGAAGCGGCATACTATGAGGAAATATGTAAAATTTGATGTAAATCATTAAATGATTGGCATCGAAAGTAATGAATTGTGAATGAATCTATGAATTTACACAAACCTTATTATATCCACAATAAACACTTTTGAATAATGAAACACTTTGAGACAACCGGCAATCTGCAGGCAACAAGCGCAGGCATTTCAAAAGGTCTATCATTAGCGCTGCTACTCTGGCTACTCTGGCTGACACCACAACACCTGCGGGCGCAATGCACCATGCTTTGCAATAACCCCGATCCGGCAATGCCCATGATGGTCTATTTGGACGCCAACTGCGGCGCTACGCTCTTAGCTCGTGCGCTCCTGAACAAACCCGACGACTGCCCCAGCCCGAAAACCCTGACCGTGCGCAATGGCTCTGGCAATGTGGTTGCTTTTGGTTCGGATTCTTTGTATTTTCGTGCAAGCGCCTATGTGAATCAGCCGTTGAGTGTGACCCTACAGGACGAAGAAAGCGGACTGTTTTGCGTGAGTTTTATTGCGGTTGCAGATAACACCGCACCACAGCTGATCTGCGAAGACCGCACCATTAGTTGCGTAGAAGCGGCAAGCCCACTCATTATTGAATTTCCAACAGTACGTGATAATTGTGACACGCTCGTTAGTCTGGAGTACCGAGATGAACAACTCGGAACCAACTGCGGCCGTAGCATCCGGCGCACTTGGACCGCGACCGACCGCAGCGGTAACACTACTACTTGCATGCAGATGATCACCGTGGCGCGGCCAGTGCTTGATAGTATTTTATTTCCGAAAGATACTACGCTGCATTGCGATCGCGCACCCGTTGGCCCCGATTCATTGGGGCGCCCTAAGCTGGAGGGCAAAACGATTGATGATGCCGGAAGTATTTGTTTGCTTTACGCCGCCTATACCGATAGCCTTACAGAACGCTGTGGCGCTTATGGCTATACCATTCAACGACTTTGGAAGGTAATGGACGAGTGCTCAGGCGCAATGATCGAACGCACCCAGCGCATCACGGTGGAAGATAAAACACCGCCGACTATTACCTGCTTGAATGCTTTTCGGGTGAATGCCGATCCTAACCAGTGCCATGCTACCGTAATGCTGCCGCAGCCCCAAATCAGCGATAATTGTGATACCCTGCCACAGCTATTTGTAAGTACTTCTTACGGTGCAGTGGGGCTTGGGCCGCACCCTTTTGTGCCCGTTGGCATGCACACCGTGCAGTACACCGCCGTGGATGCTTGCGGCAATACGCGGGTATGCCTGACCACTTTGATCGTAGTGGATGACCAGCCACCAACGGTTATTTGTGAAAATTATACGACCATTGCCTTACCTTCCGTAGGTGTGGCGGCCGTAGCGGCTAAAATATTCGACAAAGGCAGCCGTGATAACTGCGCGCCCCAAGTTTTTTTCAAAGTACGCAAAGTCGTGACAGGCTCTTGCAATGGATTGAATGGCGACGACTCCGCAGAAATCAATGGGTATCAGGAATGGTTTGATGATAACGTTTATTTTTGTTGCGATGAAGTGGGCAACGACAGTGTGCAAGTCACTCTACGGGTGTACGAAATCAATCCAGGCAATGGGCCTATCAACCCCACACGCGAAACCCCCGGTGGCGATCTTTATGGGCGTTACTCGGAGTGCAAGGTATTCGTGAAAATTCAAGATAAGCTGCCGCCAGTAATCAATATGCCAAGCGATACGATCATTGATTGTAAATCCGATCATAGCAACCTGTCGAAGTTTGGTAGCCCCATTGTAAAAGATAACTGTGATTACCGCCTCGATTCTACCTTTGTCAAGAATCTCAATGAATGCGGGGTCGGTACCATTGTACGCACTTTTGTTGCTACGGATAAGTCTAATAATCAGACCGTTGCGAACCAGATTATCCGTGTTGTAGCCCAAAATCCGCTCAAAGCGGAGGATATCACTTGGCCCGCTAACTACACAACCAACGTATGTGGCGCCAAAACAGAGCCAAAACATTTGCCAGAAGGCTATGATAAGCCAGTAATCAAATCGGAACTCTGTGGTCTGACCGCCATGAATCATACCGATCAGTTTTTTGATGTGGCACAGCCAGCTTGCTATCGCATACTGCGCACTTGGGAGGTAATTGATTGGTGTCGCTATGATCCACAGCACCCGGAGCAAGGAGGTCGTTTTGCCTATGTACAAACAATCACCGTAGAGGATACCGAAGCCCCCATCATTAGTTGTCCAGCAGATATAGTGCTAAGTACATCTTCCAGTTGCGGCGCTGTGCAGGTGAACCTTCCGCCAGTGACAGCTCAAGACTGCAGCACGAATGTGCTGATCTCTAATGATTCGCCGTATGCCACTTCCAATGGTGCCAATGCCAGTGGTAGCTACCCGCCGGGTGTGCATACCGTTACCTTTACTATACGCGACCGCTGCGGCAACCAATCTACTTGTAAAGTAAAAATCACGGTGCGCGACGAGCTGCCTCCCAATCCAATTTGTATTGTAGGTTTATCTGCAAATGTTAGCTTGGTAGATAGCGACCGCATTGCCACGGTAGATGCCCAATCTTTTGACGGTGGCAGCGCAGATAATTGTACACCCAGAGATAAACTCAAACGCTTCATCCGACGTGCCGGGTCGGGGCTACTTACACCGCCTACAACAACACGCCTCACCTTTACCTGCGACGAGGTTGGGCTGCAACCCATCGAATTCTGGGTAACCGATGAAGCTGGCAATAGCAACTATTGCGTGACATACGTAGCCATTCAAGACAATAACCGACTCTGTCCGCAACCTACTCAAGGTATAGTAGCAGGCAGTATCCAAACCCCAATGGGCGATGAGGTGGAGCAAGTAATGGTGAAAATGAATCATAATGCGATGCAAGTGTACACCGGGCAAAACGGCAATTTTGTGTTCCCCAATATCCCAACAGGGCACGACTATACCGTGGTGCCTGAGCGAGATAATGATGTGTTGAATGGGGTTTCTACCATTGATATTCTCCTGATTTCCAAGCATATATTGGGCGTACAACGATTAGATTCTCCTTATAAAATCATTGCTGCTGATGTGGATCGCTCGCGCACCATTTCGGCGCTTGATATGATTCGCTTACGCAAATTAATACTCGGCGTGGATCAAAAAATGCCCAATGGAAATCGCTCGTGGCGCTTTGTGGATGCGAATTTCCGATTCCCGAATCCTGAAAATCCATTCCAAACCGAATTTCCAGAAATTTATAATATTAATAATTTCCCTGGCGGCACTATGAATGTCAATTTCGTAGCAATCAAAGTCGGCGATGTAAATAATTCTGCCAAGCCCAACGCCGCCGCTGATACCGAAATGCGCGCCAGTCTGGAAAAACTGATCATCATTGTACAGGATCAACTCTTAAAAACCGACGAGATCGTCACGGTGCCACTGCGCGTGCAAAATGCAGCTCAACTAATCGGTTATCAGTTTTCTATACATTTTGATTCTGATTTATTGGAATTTATCAACCTCGACTATGGCAACCTGCCGGATATGAATGATCATAATTTTGCCTTGCATCATATAGATGAAGGTGTGATTATGACCAGTTGGAATGTACTCGAACCTCGGCACCTACCTAACGATGCGACGCTATTTCAGCTCACGTTTCGCGCCCGCGAGGCCGGGCTATTGAGCAAAGCCATCAAGCTCAGCCCGCGCTGGTTGCGGTCGGAGGCTTACAAAAGTGAAAACGAAACGATGGACGTGGACGTGCAGTTTGCAAACGCCGTGACCATTACACCTACCCTGACCAACGATAATTTTGAACTGTATCAGAATGCACCCAATCCATTCGCAACCCAAACGGTCGTCTCCTTCCGATTACCGGAAACGACTGTCGCTCGACTCACTATTTTCGATACTTCTGGTCGCATCGTTTATACCCGCGAAGGTGAATTTTATGAGGGCTACAATGAAGTGGTCATCACGCGGGGCGAAGTAGGCGGCGAAGGCATGCTCTACTATCGGCTGGAAACGAAAGGGCGACATGCCACCCGAAAAATGTTGCTGCTCGATTAGCAGGATCCTGCAAATCGGTTATTAGAAGGTGTTGCTCCTGTCTTTATCATGATGAGGCAGGGGCTTTTTTATATTTATAAAATCGGTGATTGAAATAGATTGTGTAAGTCTATTTTTTGTGTTTAATATTCTAATATTCAATATTTTAATAGCGACTAAATGATACTGATTTCAATAAATAAAGACGTATATTGATTTCTGCAATTACTTGTTTTTCAATGCATTATGGCATCTAAATTGATATAAAAACATTATAAAAAGTGCATGATTAAAAAAATAAAGCCTGCCCGATGTGTATAAAAAATCAGACAGGCTTTAATGGCATATTTTATTTTGTTAACACCACCTTAGCGGTGTAGCGTTGGTTGTCCACCTGAATCTGATAAATATAGGTGCCACGCGGCAGCCCATTGGCTTGCAATTGCAAAGAAAAGATACCCTGTTGCATACGTTGGTTCAACAGGGTACGCACGAGTTTACCTTTTGCATCAAGCAAGTTGATCTGTACCTGTGCGGCCTCGGCAAGCGAGTAATGCAGGGTGTTGATGTCATCAAAAGGATTTGGATAAACCCCCAATATGACGAACTTGTGCGCGCGTGTAGCCTCATTCGTACGCACCGGATTGAGCGGATTATTGGGTGCTGGCTCGTCTTGTACGGCTTTGGGGCCGCTGGGGTTAGCAGCATTGCGCAGGCGGTTCTCGTTGACATACGTGTACCAAGCCGTGCCAAAGACCTCTTCTTGCGCTATATTCAGAATTGGCGAGTAATACCAGTTGGCTTGCGCGCTGTCTGATCTTACATCGAGTATAAAATAGCCGTGTTGAATCAAGTCTGCATATTTCATATGCGGATTCGGATTGCCAAGGTTCACGAGGCCCGGTATGGGTTCTATGGGGCGATTAATTTGTGTTTGGAAAGTTTGAGCCGACTGCAAGTTCAGGTTTTCATCAAAATTGGCAGAAGTAACGCTTGGTGTCACAAATTCCACAGCTACCGCGCCCGCACCTGTTGCTGGATTATAATTCGCAGTCTGTTGGTAGAATGGTGCCCTACCGATGATAGGCAACTCCTGGAATACGACATTCACAGGGTTATCTGCAACATCAAAAGCGAAAGCCGAATGCACGTCGCCAGTAAGGATGACCACGTTTTTTACATCATTGTCTTTAATAGCATTAATAATTTGCGTACGCTCTGCCGGATAGCCATCCCAGATGTCTAAGAAGACGCTTTCCAGCGCTTCATATGTGAAGTTGGGGTCTGCCAGTGCCGCCCAGCCCACATTGAGTTCGGCGAACATCACCTGCTGCCCGATCACTTTCCAGCGCGCTGTTGAGTTGCGCAGTTGCTCCAGCAGCCAAGCCTTTTGCGCTGCACCCAGTATGGTACGGTCGGGGTCGTTCAGCTCCGGGTCGGTGATATTTTGAATTTGTTTTTCGCGGCCCTCAAGGCGGGTATCCAGCATAATAAGATCGAGAAGATTCCCATAGCTGATCTTCCGATACACTTTGAAATCCTCATTGTCTCGGATGGGCATCCATTCAAAATAAACCTGTTTGGAAATGGTTTTGCGCACATCCCAGTCGCCTTCGCCTTCATTGTGGTTTTGTGCGCCATCCATGTAGGCGTCATTCGCGCTTTCGTGATCGTCCCATACCGTGATGAAAGGATGTTGCTGATGCACTCGGATCAGGCTGGAATCGAGGCGGTACGTGGAGTAACGTGTGCGGTAGTCTTCTAAAGACAAAATTTCGGTGGGTGGTTCCAGCGGGCGATTGGCGGCTACGCTGCTGTCGCCATATGTACCATTGCCGTATTCATAAATGTAATCGCCGAGGTGAATCACGGCATCGAGGTCTGTTCGCTCTGCAAGTCGTTGATAACCATTGAAATAGCCAGCTTGATAATTGCTACAAGACACAACGCCAAACTTCAAATGCAAAGCCTGTGCCCCTGTGGGGGTGGTTTTGGTTTTGCCAACCAACGATTTTTTGCCAAAAGCAGCAAACTCGTAATAATAAGTCGTGCCAGCGCTTAGGCCGGTTACATCTACTTTTACGGTATAATCGCGATTGACGTTGGTCGTAAAGGTACCAGATTGTACCACGTTTTGCATCATAGCGTCGGTAGCCATGCGCCAGTTTACAGTCACCGGCGAGCCATCATGGTTCTCAGGCGTTACGCGCGTCCAGATGATAACGCGATCCGACAGTGGGTCGCCCGAAGCCACCCCATGAAAAAACGGTGCCCAGTCTGGATTGAAAGACATAGGCTGGTTGCGAAAAGTCGCACGATCATTGTGCAACAAGCGGTCTTTAGGTTGTTGCGCTACAGCGCTGTAAGCCAGCAGTAGCAACATACAAGCGATTGGAAATGATTTCATGTTGTTGTTATTTTTAGAATAGTAAAATAAGACTGCATGTATTAAGTATCGGTAAAAATGACGTTAATTTTCAATTAAGGTCAAAACGCACCGCCAATGAGCAGGTTCTCAAAAAATGTCGGATTGTTCAAATACGCAATATTGCTACGGATATTTTATGTTAAAAAGTGCTTGCCGCTAAATAAACACTGGCTATATTTTTAAAATATTGATTTTCAGCGTTTTAATTATATAAATTAATAACTGGTAAAAATAAAGGTGTAGCAAGTAAAAATTAAATCATTTCCGTCGGTGATTTGTTTTTTGTTGTTCTTGTAATTATTGTATTTATAATTGATGAAAATCATAAGTGGGGCTGACTGATGTCATTCTGATGCTCCCCAAATCGCTACAACTTCGCAGTAAATTATTTAATCAACCTGAAAATTATTGTGATATGAACATCCTTGCACCTGTAAAAACAATTATGACCAGCAAATTGCTAACGGTGAACCCTGCGGATAAGCTCCAGGTGGTGAAAGGCATTTTTGATGAGCACCAAATTCACCACATTCCGGTTGTGCGTTTCAAAGAAATTGTTGGTATCATCAGCAAAACAGATTTTCTGCACTTTTTGCGTGGTTTCCACCAAAACGAAGAAGACCGTTTTATCAATGAGGCGCGGCTGCGCGCGTATTCAGCAGAAGAAATTATGACCAAGGGCCTCGCCAAACTTAGCCCCGACGACCGTATTAGTGTAGCCCTGGAGATCTTTCTACAAAACCGCTTCCATGCAATACCAGTGGTAGAGCAGGATGAATTGGTGGGTATTGTGACTACCTTTGACATCATACGAGCCGTAGCACAAGAGCAAATAACAGCGGAACAAGTGCTCGAAAGTCAAAAAAAGTAAGGGCTAATGCTAACCATCCAGATATTGGGCATTGGATGCAAAAAAAGTCGGGCGCTGAAGGCCAATCTGCTCGAAGCGCTCGCAGCCGTCCCGATAGATAATGTGTCGCTGGAAGAAATCACCGCCGTGAGCGATATTGTACGGTATCAGATACAAGCTACACCTGCCCTCATGTTTGATGGGCGCTTGGTGAGCGAGGGGTATGTACCTGAGGTACAGTTGCTGGAGCGTTTGCTACAATCGTACCAGTACAACCCGCAGCACGTCAGAAAAGTGTTGATCCCGACCGATTTTTCGGATACAGCAGCGCACGCATTTCAGTTTGCACAGCAATTGTTGCAAGGGCAGGCGGTGCTACTGCAACTGCTGCATGTCTATCATCCAATGGCAACTGCTTCTTTTTCAACCGATTTGTCCGAAACAAACCTGATGGCATGGCAACATCAACGGGTACAGCAGTTCGCCGCCGGCCATGCCCTGCGCACGCCCAACGCCCAGCAGCAGCGCATCAAAAGCATGGTGAGTAAGGGTTTTGCGTCGGAAACAATCGTGAAAGCCTCCGCGGATGCCGATTTGATTATTATGGGTACCACCGGTGATGGAGATTGGCTGGAGCATTTGTTTGGCAGTGTATCCTCACATGTGGCTAAGTTTGCGCGTTGTCCGGTATTGTTGGTACCGTCGCATTCGCATTTTAAGAATTTTAAAAAGCTACTATTCGCCAGTGATTATTCTGCTGACGATGCTGCTATGCTACAACAATTGCTCAATTGGAACGATATTATTCCTACGGAAGTGCACTTTGTACACGTTGATGTCCACGCAGGCAAAAAATATCAGCTAAAAAAAACGGCTACCAGTGCCATTACTAGCCAGGCTCGCCCCGACCTGGAACTTATCGCTACGGAAATTGAGGCACAAGACGTGCTTTATGCGCTCAACGCTTATGCGAATACCCAGGAAATAGACCTGTTGGTGATGAGTACATCGTCCGGGAGTTTTTTGGAAAATTTATTCCATCGCAGCCTTACCCAACGCATGATTTTGCAAGCGCAACTACCTGTCCTGATCCTACATTTCGGATATTAATGCTGTTTGACGCCATATGCGATGCACAATATCCAATAGCCCACCTTTACGAACCCTTTTCAGCCGGTGCTGCTTATCGCAAAATAGTGACGCTGCCTGTTACATTGCGTTCTTCACCTTCACAAATATATCGGATGCGATAGAGCATGATACCTGGATTAACCGCTTCGCCTCTGTAGGAGCCATCCCAGCGCTCGAAGGGGTCCGTTGTTATAAAAACGCGGCTGCCCCAGCGATCAAAAATTTCAAAAGAAATCAGACTTTGAATGGCGAATGGATTACTAATGCCGTAGGTATCGTTCAGTCCGTCATTGTTGGGTGTAAAGGCCTTTGGCAGATATACGGTTGAACAATCGAGGGTATTGGCATCCACAACATTGATTCGAATGGTATCCGTAGCAATGCAGGTAGAATTGGGATCAAAGAAACTAACTTGATAGGTTTGGGCACCAGCCCGAATAGGTCGGATAACCGGATTGCCTGCATTCGGTGGGGCTACGCCTTCGGACGGTGACCAGCTAAAGCCCGTAGCACAAGTGGATGTGAGGGCAATATCCACGGAGCCACCAAGGTAGATCAGCGTATCGCGGGTCGCAATTTTATCGGGGGCACTGTAGAGCGTGGCGGCTTCGCGTTCGTCCAATCCGCGCCGATATACTCGAAATTCGTCAATCAACCCGGAAAATCGAGTTTCATTAGCTCCGAGACAACTACTGCCGCCGAGTACGAGGGCGCCATCGTTCAAAATATTGATACGACCATCCGAAAATTGCTCCCGACGCAACCGCCCATTTATATACAGCCGCACCCGGGCACCCTGACGAGCCACCGCAATATGCTGCCAGCATACATTCGCCTCAAGCTGTTCGGTAATGGATACATTGCGCATGTTGTTCTCATTCAAGAACACATTAATAGTGCGATTGAACGGCACATATCGGATATAAAAAGCATTTTCCTGAAGGCAGTCTATACCTTGTTTGGAAAGCAAATACTGGGTGCCGCTTACACCTGCAGCTCGGAAATAAAAGCTCACTGTGAAATCTTCGGTGTCAAATTCTTGGATGACCGGCCCAAAGAATCGGATTTGTTCATCCACGCCATTGAGTCGAAGCGCACCGCCCTGAACGCCGCAGTCAAAAGACACATTGCCATCCGGCACGCCTGCGTTGGCCGTATTGCCGGTAGCATCCGCTACGCCGCTATTGAAAGGATAATAAGCTACCAGCCCAACGGTGGTCTGAGATTGGAGTGCACCAGCCAGCAGCAGGCAACAGCATAACATAGAATATTTCATGGAATATTGGTCGTTTTTTTAATAAGAACATGGAGCATAGCAACTGTGTTGACGGTGTTCAGCTGTTGCACCAAGTATAGCTTTAACGCAAGGATAAGGCTTATATTTTTTAACGGAACATATCACTGAGGCCTGGCGGCAACATTTGTTGTAATGACTGGCGCGTTTCTTCTTCCTCCCGAATGGCGGCTTGCTCCAGCGCACGGTTTATCGCTACAATCAGCAGGTCTTCCAGTGATTCTATGTCATTCATATCCAACATATCCTGATTAAGGACAATATTTTTGATCTCCCAATTCGCATTGGCAATCACTTTTACCGCGCCGTCGCCAGCTTGTGCTTCCACTTCGATATTGGCAAGTTTTGCGCGTAGTTCTTTTTGCTGTGCTTCCATATTCCCAAACAAATCTCCAAACATGATAAATGGTTTTTAAAATTACTAAATAATTGCAAAATAATTCATGATGTATTGAAATAAAAATGGCTTATTGGCCTTACAATTTGATTTTTAGTGCATAGAATAACCTTCAATAAAAATTTTCCCTTCAAGATAAGTCACGGCTCCGCCGCTGATTTCGGTGCGCTCACCGGACAGTTTTAAACGCAACTCGCCGCCGCGCCTTGAAAGCTGTCGGGCGGTTAGTTCGTTTTTGCCCAGGCGTTGGGCCCAGTAGGGCGTGAGGGTGGTATGCGCCGAGCCGGTGACGGGGT
>CALMSP010000308.1 GCA_937872405.1 uncultured Saprospiraceae bacterium
TGCTGGACAAGAGCCACTGCGGGAGCTGTACGAACCCCTGCAACAGCTCGGCATACCCGTGCACCTCATCGGCGGTGCGGATGAAGCCCGCGAACTCGACGCCAAACGCGCCATTGACCAGGCCACGCGGCTGGCAATTACAATCTGACAGTAGTCGGGTAATAATCACCGAATTGTTATAATTATATAATATTATTTCGTTTTGCAATCTGTATTGCGCCGTGTATCAGCAATGTTTATGATTTTCCAGCCGTCAGCAGTTTTAAAAAATGTAAAAACATTATAACCGCAGTGGCTGAATTTGTCATTCAGAAAAAAGGAATACTCCGTCCAAGCGGTGGCTAAAGGGCCATCTATCATAATATCATAACTATAGATTCGCTCATCATAATAATTATCATTTTTAGTGCCCGCAAAATTAAGAAAACCTTGCAAATCGCCTTTACGCCATTGAGGGACGCCATTTTTATCTACTAATGCCGAGGACATGGTGGCATCGGGGTGGAAAAGTGGGCGCATGAGGCTGCTATCCTTTGCCCGATAAGCATCAAACAGTGTTTGAATTGCGTCTTTAATCGCTTCTTGGTCGCTTTGTTGTTGCGCAAGAAGCGTGCTGGTTAGTGCCATACAGAGGGTCAGTATCATGATTTTTTGCATAAAATGGTATTTTAATTTAATATACTAACTTGATATCATTTCCAATTGAAAGTAATGGGTTGAATTTGTTGTTATGGTTCATTTTCAGCATTTTATAAATAAAAACGGTATGAAATAATATAGGGTCATAGCACGGATTTTTCACAATGTAATATTGTTTACTGGGCTGTAAGCAATTTCAAGGCTTATTTTAGATGAATGCTCAACCTGGTGCGGCAAGCAGCGCTTGGAGGTCGGCCAAGGTATTGGCTTCATGAGCGGGTTTGTCTTTGCGCCAACGATTCATGCGCGGGAAGCGCAGTGCTATACCCGACTTATGCCGATTGGAATATTGAATACCTTCAAAGGCAATTTCAAAAACCAATTCCGGCTTCACGCTGCGTACAGGACCGAAACGCTCTATGGTATTGCGGTTTACCCATTGCGTAATCGCTCGAAATTCAGCATCGGTAAGGCCCGAATAGGCTTTGGTAAAGGGTACTAATTCAGTGCCATTCCATACTGCAAAGGTAAAATCGGTATAAAGATTAGCGCGGCGCCCGTGCCCACGTTGCGCGTAGAGCAGCACCGCATCTACTGTCAGCGCATCTACTTTCCATTTCCACCAATCCCCTCGCTTGCGGCCACTGCGGTAGGGGGAGTTCACTCGCTTGAGCATGACGCCTTCGCTGAAGCGCTCGCGGGCTTGCGCGCGCAGGTCGGCAAGCGCTTCCCAAGTAGCGAATTGAAGGGCTGCTGACAATCGAAGGATGCCGTTGGCCGGATACTGGGCGACCAGATTTTGCAATAGCCGACGGCGTACTTCAAGCGACTGCTGCCGGATGTCCTGCCCTTGCCATTCAAGCAAGTCATAGGCCATGAGCACCACAGGGGATGTTTCGAGGTGTTTTTTGGTGATATTTTTTCTGCCAATGCGGGTTTGCAATACAGAAAAAGGCAAGGGTTGATCATTGGCGAATGAAAGAATTTCACCATCAATCACCGTGCCGTTGGGCAATAATTTCGCTAAAGGCGCCAACTCTGGAAACTTATCCGTGACCAACTCTTCGCCGCGTGACCACAGAAATAGCGTGTCCTGCCGCACGATCAGTTGCCCGCGAATACCGTCCCATTTATATTCGGCTTGCCATTCGCTCGCCTCGCCCAGCGTGTCAGGCGTTGCTTCCAATTGATAGGCTAAATAGAATGGGTAGGGTTTGGAAATATCATCCAAGGGATTGTCGCCAAAGACTAAATCTTGAAAAGTAGTATCATCGGGGGCCCAATTGCCCATCAAGCGGTGGGTCAAACTATTTTCTTCCACGCCTGAGAAGGCCGCCAACGCACGGATCATCAACTTTTGCGATAACCCGACGCGAAGATTCCCAGTAATCAATTTGTTAAACACAAAGCGCTCGGCATGATTCAATCGCGACCAAGCTTGCGTAATGCGTTGCTGTTTTTCGCTATCCTCCAGATGTTGTAAATCTCTAATGTAACTGACCCAATAAGTTAAGGATT
This sequence comes from uncultured Saprospiraceae bacterium, assembly GCA_937872405.1. Lineage (GTDB taxonomy): Bacteria > Bacteroidota > Bacteroidia > Chitinophagales > Saprospiraceae > JADJNW01. The sequence continues at coordinate 2,158 of CALMSP010000308.1, forward strand.
CACCATTTTCGCCTTGCTGCGGCGGTAACATGAGCGCAATGGTTTCTGCCAGATCACCCACCACATGATACGATTCTTCGAATAGCCACAGCGGCATTCCGCTATACTCAGCAGCCCAAGCGCGCAGTAGGGTCGTATTCACGGTGCGTCGGGGGCGTCGGTGCGCCATGAGCGCTATTGTCCACAGCCGGTCGGCATCATCAACCTGAGCAAAATAATCCACCAGCGCATCCACTTTAGCATTGGTTTTGTTGGTCTGGTCAAGCCGAGTGAATAATTGAGCAAAATCTTTCATGATAACATTATATAGTATATAAAATCATGGATGATGCCAGCGAAATTGGGTATAAAACTGCTGCTATGCTTTAGCTTTCTTTGCCTTCATTCACCTCGCCCAGTTCGCCTTCGTATTCGGTGCTAACTTCATGGGCATCGTAGCCTTGCTCTTGTAGCCACTTTTTAAAGATGCCGGTGTAGCCATGCGTCACAAAAATGCGCTCGGCACCAGTATCCTGGATGGCGGTATGAAGTTCAGCCCAGTCGGCGTGGTCGGAGAGCACAAATCCTCGGTCGGCAGCGCGGCGGCGGCGAGCGCCTCGCAGGCTCATCCAGCCCGAAGCAATGCCCGTAGATACCGGCTGAAATTTGCGGGCCCAAGTGCCATCAAGGGCGGCGGGCGGCGCGATGATGATGCTGCCTACAAAGTCTTTTTTGGGAATTTCTGGTGTAACGCGGATGGTGTCAGGCAACGCAATACCTTGATTGCGAAGCACTTCGTTAACGTTTTCGATGGCGCCGTGCGTATAAATTTTTCCAATGGAATGTTCTAAGTGCCGTAGTATGCGTTGTGCCTTGCCTAAGGCATAGCCGCTCAGCAAACTTACTTTGCCGTTTGCTTGATTTGCTCGCCACCAATTGTTAATATCTTGAAAAACAGCATGTTGTGGTTGCCAGCGATAAACAGGTAGCCCAAAGGTGCATTCGGTGATGAAGGTATGGCAGCGCAGGGGTTCAAAGGCTTCCGCTAAACCATCGTCGCTTAGTTTGTAGTCGCCTGACACGACCCACACCTCCCCTTTGTAGGCAAGGCGGATCTGTGCGGACCCCACGACATGCCCAGCAGGATGGAAAGAAATTTCTACGCCATTGATGACGCGCTTTTCGCCGTAAGCAACGGTTTCGAGTCGAATATCGCCGAGCCGATACCGGATGACGGGCGCAGCACTTTCGGTGCAAAGGTAATGCTGATGCCCCCAGCGCGCGTGGTCGCTGTGTCCGTGTGTGATGAGCGCACGCGCCACCGGCCGCCAAGGATCAATATACACATCGGCCTGCGGGCAATAGATACCGTTATTGGTAAATTCGAGTAGATTCAAACAAATTCGCTTGATATAATAAAAAGGCCGTAGTTATTTATCAAACACATAGCGCAGGTGCATTAAATTATGCAAACATGATATAAGTATCACTTTTGCATGGTTTGTTAGCCCTCCACTAAGGTGCCGACGGCTTCGCCTATTACAATCCGACGCAGATTGTCGGCATTATTGATATCAAACACAATGATGGGAACATTGTTCTCTTGGCAAAGGGTGAAAGCAGTCATATCCATAACACCAAGCCCGAGGCTAATCACTTTGGCAAAGGTGAGTCGGTCGAAACGGGTAGCGGTAGGGTCTTTTTCGGGGTCAGCGGTGTAGATGCCATCTACGCGAGTGCCTTTCAGGATGACGTCGGCATTGATTTCACTGGCGCGTAGGGCGGCGGCTGAGTCTGTTGTTACATAGGGGCTACCTGTACCTGCCGAGAAGATCACCACGCGGCCTTTTTCTAAATGTCGAATAGCGCGCCGACGAATGTATGGTTCGGCAATTTGTTTCATTTCAATAGCGGAAATCAAGCGCGTGTAGATACCGATTTCTTCGAGAGCGCTTTGAATGGCCATACCATTGATAACCGTAGCCATCATACCCATATAATCACCCTGTACACGGTCAATACCAGAAGCAGCAGCCTGTAACCCTCTAAAAATATTGCCCCCGCCAATAACAATAGCTACTTCTACGCCCATATCCGTCAGGATCTTGATCTGGCTTGCGTAGTGGCGCAGCATGGGTGCAGAAATACCAAACTGTTGATCGCCCATCAGAGACTCTCCGCTCAGCTTGAGCAGCACGCGCTTGTATTTCAGTGTCATTTTTATTGCTTTTGTATTTGGTTGTTGGCTCGCTTGGTTGTGCAATTGGGTTGGTGCGAACGCCGCTGGGGCTACCATTGTTTTGCAACCGACACAAAAAAGGCGAACCACTTAATGATTCGCCTTTTTGCAATTTACTTGTTATCCAAGTGTAACATGTTTGAAATCCGTGACGGTCAAGTCTTTGTCAACACCCTTGAGGTAGTCACTGACTTTCTTGCCATTTTCTTTCACAAAATCTTGGTTGAGCAGCGTCACTTCTTGAAAGAATTTATTCAAACTACCAATGGCAATTTTTTCCAAAATTTCCTTCGGTTTGTTTGCATTTTTTGGATCATTCATCGAAACTTCCAAGCGAATCTCTACTTCTTTATCTTTTACTTCCTGGGAAATACTATTTTCATCTACAGCAATCGGCTTCATAGCTGCTACTTGCATGGCTACAAAGCGCAAGTCGTCGAAGTGATCCGTCACAGCCTTGTTGAAGCCAACCAGTACGCCAGCTTTATTGCCCATGTGAATGTAAGGTATGATCATCGGAGCTTCTAACCTTTCATAAGCAGCCAATTCGATCTTTTCACCAATCACGCCAGTCTGTTCGATTACTTTCTCGCCAATGGTTATACCATTGAAATCAATGGACAGCAAGTCCTCCTTTGTGGCTGGGAAGTGTTGAAGTGCCAATTCCGCGAATTGACGAGCCAGCGATACGAAGCCATCATTCTTGGCTACAAAATCCGTTTCGGAGCTTAGCTTTACGACTACGCCGTGTGTGTAATCATTTGATACTAAGGCTATTACCGCACCTTCTGTTGCTTCGCGGTCGGCGCGCTTTAGCGATAATTTCTGACCTTTTTTACGAAGAATTTCAATCGCTTTATCGAAATCGCCTTCCGCTTCCGTTAGGGCATTTTTGCAATCGCTTATACCTGCGCCGGTCATCTCGCGCAGCTTTTTTACATCAGCAGCAGAAATAGTTACGCTCATTGTTATTTTGAATATTAATGTGTGATGAAATACGCGGATTTTCCCGGGTGCTGCGCACGAATTGCAAATTATCTATATACATATCGTGCAGTCCTTCCGGTTGTTATGAAAACCCTGTACTATAGCCTTACTTGCATTGGTGAGGGATTATCCCTCTGCTGGTTCTTTCTCGGTCTTGGTTTGCTTGCGCTCCTCCAGCCCCTGACGAATAGCCTCCGCCATGTAGTTCGTAATGATCGCAATAGACTTAGAAGCATCATCATTAGATGGAATGGCAAAGTCCACCTGATTTGGATCGGAATTGGTATCCACCATACCGAAAGTGCGAATACCCAAGCGGTGTGCTTCGGCTACCGCAATATGCTCATGATGAATATCCACGATAAAGATTGCCGCAGGGAGTCGGTTCAGGTTCGCAATACCACCCAGTTGTTTCTCCAACTTCTGGTGTTCACGAGCCATGGTCAAGCGTTCCTTTTTGGTGATGCTGGTCAGTGTTGTGTCATTCAGCATCCGCTCAATGGTTTGCATTTTTTTCACCGACCGGCGGATCGTGGCAAAGTTGGTCATCATACCGCCCAGCCAGCGCTCCGTCACGAATGGCATATCCACGCTCTTAGCAGCATTGGCAACGATGTCGCGCGCCTGCTTTTTGGTGGCTACAAACATAATTTTACGACCCGATTTGGCAATGGCGCGCATAGCCGAGGCCGCCCGTTCCATGCTTTCGAGGGTGCGATTGAGGTCAATGATGTGAATACCTTTGATTTCCTTGAAGATATAAGGCGCCATTTTCGGGTTCCACTTCTTTTTCAAGTGCCCGAAGTGTACGCCGGCATCTAGCAAATCTTTATAGGTAGGCTTATCCATTGTTTTTTAAATTATTATTCTGTTGAATATTTTGACCCAAGGGCGGTTGATTTTGGTACGTTATGACCTATAACAAAGGAAATTCGTACCAACACAAGCCCAATCATTAACGCTTGCTGAACTGGAAGCTCTTTCTGGCTTTTGGTTTGCCATATTTTTTGCGTTCCACTTCGCGGGCGTCGCGCGTGAGGTACTTTTTGTCCTTCAGCGGCTTACGAAAGTCTTCATTCAGCTTGACCAGCGCGCGCGAAATGGCCATGCGCACTGCCTCTGCCTGCCCTTTAAAACCGCCGCCCACTACATTCACATTCAGATCATAAATACTTTCTGCGCTCACGGTCTTGAAAGGGTCGGTGATGCTTTGCTGCACGTGTACCTGCGGGAAGTAAGCCTTATAATCTTTGCCATTTATGACAATCTTGCCCTCGCCTTTTGTAAGATATACCCGCGCTACGGAGCTTTTTCTTCTGCCAATGGCATTAATCATTTCCATAATTATCCGTTACGTCTTGAGGATGTTTTTAAAAATTGAATGGTTCGGGTTTCTGTGCTTGGTGCGGATGCTCTGCGCCTTCATATACAAATAGTTTTTTGAACATAGCGCGCCCCAACTTTGTCTTCGGTAACATGCCTTTTACAGCCGTTTCTACAATGGCAATAGGCTTTTTGACGAGCAGATCTTTAGCCGCAATGCGCTTCTGACCACCCGGATAGCCCGAATACGTGATGTATTCTTTGTCATCCATTTTATTGCCAGTGAAACGTACTTTATCAGCGTTGATCACAATGATGAAGTCTCCGCAATCTACGTGTGGCGTGAAGGATGGCTTGTGCTTGCCCCGCAATACATGCGCGATGCGCGTACAAAGGCGACCTACCGTTTCGCCGTCGGCGTCAACGATGTACCACTTGCGTTCCACGGTTTCTTTCTTTGCCGATTTGGTTCTGTAACTCAGCGTATCCACGTCTTTGATTGATTTTGAATGATGATTTTGCTCTGTTTGTCTGTTTTTTGAAAGCCCCTTCTTAAAAGGCGAGTGCAAAGGTAGATTTCTTTTGTAGAATTTGCAAATGTTTTTGAAAAAAAAGTGTACCCTAAAAAACGTAAGTCCTTGATAAACAGTAAATTTTTTGCGCAGATTTTTTTTACTCCTCCCAAACCCTATGCATCAAATGCGCTACAGCTAATTGTCGAATGGCTTTGCAATAATTTCCATATGATATGATGTAAAAATCAACCGGATTATGATATTGGCATCATAATCCGGTTGGTTGAATGCAATTTTTTAGGCAGGGGGGCAAATCCGTTGTTTTACTTTTCAGATTTGATCAACACAATTTTATATAGTGTTACACCTTTGGCAATAGTAGGAGTTTTCTGCTCAGAATTTTATCTCCCTGCTTTAGGGTGAGTACATACGTACCAGGCGTAGCGCCAGCGAGGCTCAACTGACGATTGTACGAGCCATTGAATTGTGGAATTTCTTCATTGTACACGACCTTACCAGCGGCATCGGCAATACAAATGCTCAGCGCGCCAACTTCTGCTTCAAATTGTAGATTGAACTGCCCGACCGTTGGGTTGGGGTACAGACGGAAAGCCTCTACCCGCATCTCTTGTGCCAAATTGCGCATGGATTGTTCCAGCTTATTTTCTGCAGGATTGTCCGCTTCTTCCATTTCTACCACTTCTACGGCTGGTTCGGTTGGGGTTTGTTGGGCACAGTTGATAAAGGTCGCATCAATTTCTTTGTATTCGCCATCGCGCATTACCAATAATGTAAAGGTTTCGCCTGCCTTATGCTTGTCGCGCTCGCGCCGAAGCTCCAAGTGGGTAGCCACAGGCACATCATCGAGAGCCAATATAATGTCTCCGACTTGTACGCCACTGTTTTTAGCGGGCGTGCTCTCAATCACGCCTGTCACGCGCACACCTTGCTCGCGTAAATCCGTTGTATAAACCCCGATAAAAACAGCACAGGGATCGCGCTCTATCGTATGGCGATAATAAAAACTGCGTTCGGAGCTGATAATCAAGGGGGTTTCGATGAATTTGCCATTTCGGAGATACACAACGGTTACGGTATCAGCTGCTTTTTTATTCGATAATACCCTCCGCAAGTCGGCTGAGTTATTGACCGTCTGGCCGTTTACTTTGGTAATCACATCACCAGATTGTAAACCGGCCAATGCTGCTCCTTTGCCCTGCGAAACACTACTAATAAGAACACCTGCTGACGGCGCCGCTTCGTCCACATAGATGCCTAAAATTGGGCGCTCGCGCACTTCTCTGCGTGCTTCCCATTCGCGGTTGTAGTCATTTGTTCTTTCGAGTAGGTTTCGGGTAGTTTCTTCCTGTAGGCGCATGGCCTCGCGGTTGGTTTCGCTGCATTCACGGAAGCGAGCGGTTAAGATCATTTCAGCCTCGCCGCGCAGTATTGTAAGGGTGAATGCATCGCCTGGTTGGTGTTTGTCGCGCTCGTGAGTCAGTTCGGCTTGCGTTTTAATGGGCACACCATCCAAAGCCAAAATAATATCTCCAGCTTGCACATTCGCAGCTTGCGCAGGGGTCTCTGCTACCGTATAATCCACACGTAGCCCTTGGCTAATTTGGTTCGTACCTACACCGATGAACACCTTGCAGGGGTCGCGCTGCATCCTAACTTGTTGCCTCGCATCACCACCACTTGAAGTGATATGATACAATACTGGATGCCGTTGATTTTTGTCGGGGTCAGCAACTGTGCTGCGCATTCGGAAAAGGGTTTCTCCATTTTCTGTGTCGAATTCTATAATATCGGATGCAATTTGTATCTCTACGTTCTTACCGTCGCGTTGCGGTTGGTATTGTAAATAGTTGAGCAACGGCTCGCCGGATGGCAGGTCTTGTTTTTCGATGGTGACGCTACCATCTTCGCGGGTGATTTTTTTTACAATCGTAATTTTGTTATCCTGAGCGCCCAGCCACACCGCACTCATCAAGAGGCATAGTAGCGCAACGCCCATTTTTTGTAAAGTAGAAATAGTCATAAGCCAAAAGATTTGAAGTGAATAATGCCATTAAAGACAATATCACATGGTGAATGTTGCATATAGCAGAAGGAAAAATGGTGTAAATAAAATAAATTTTTAAAACGCTGATAATGAGTTAGTTGCAATGTTGATTTTTGCTTTCAGCGCAATAAATATTTGCAAGGCAGCGTAAAAGAAGTTACACGGCGAAATCAAAAAAAAAGAGGCAGCGCATACAGCACTACCTCAGCCCTAACCAAATAAAACCAAATTATATCTTGACTTAGCCCAATGGCCAACCGTTTTTGCAAAACCGCGATGCAAATCTACATACTTTGTGTAAAAAATACAATTACGAAAAGCGAAATTTTTTCGTGCTCTTTTAGAATTCCAAGACTAAAATACAGCATTTTTAATGAAAAAGTCAATCCCTGCAACTTCGTACCAACAGTAAGGAAGGTGGAGTGTGGTGTTGTGCAAAACGGGCATTAAGATATTTGGAAACAAAATAGCCAAGCACAAGAATGCGATTCTAAAAAAGCCTTACTGCGCAGAATAATACTTGGAATTTTGATCGTGTAATTTTTTTTGCGCTGGGGCAATATTTTTTTTGTTTCGCTGTCGCGAACTGAATCTTTCTCCTATTTTTATCGCCGACAACAAGCGAAGAATGATATGAACAAATTCCTTTTTATTACTTGTATCGCCCTTTGGTTTGCCACGAGTGGTCATGCCCAAAGCAAGAATTCGGATATAGACGCAATCTTCATCAAGCGCATTTACAACACAGCGCTTACTCAAGGCAGTTGCTATACTTGGCTCGATTATCTGTGCCACCAAGTTGGGCCGCGCCTAAGCGGATCGCCGCAAGCCGCTGCTGCCATAGAATATACGCGCCAAATGCTTGATACCTTAGGCTTGGATAGTGTCTGGCTGGAGCCGTGCATGGTGCCGCACTGGGTACGCGGCGAGAAAGAGCAAGCCCGAATTGTCAGTTCGGCGCGTATGGGCGATGTAGAACTTCGGGCCTTAGCTTTAGGCAACTCTGTCGGAACCGGCGAGCGCGGCTTGATTGCTCCAGTCGTTGAAGTGCAAAGTTTGAACGAAGTGGATGAATTGGGGCAGCAGGGCATCGCTGGAAAAATTGTATTTTATAATCGCCCGATGGATCCCACGCAACTCAATACATTCAACGCTTATGGGGGCGCTGTGGACCAGCGAGGTGCAGGTGCTTCAAGGGCTTCCCGATATGGGGCGGTAGGCGTCATTGTTCGTTCGATGACCACCATAGAGGATGATGTGCCACATACCGGCAGCCTATTTTATGAAGCAGATGTAGTGCCCATTCCGGCAATTGCCATCAGCACAAACGACGCCAATTTGCTCAGCAATTTGCTACGGGAAGAGCCAGTAAGGGTTTATATGCGCACGACTTGCCAGCGCTACCCCGATAAATTGTCCTACAATGTCATTGGGGAATGGCGGGGCAGAGAAAATCCAAGTGACATTATTTTGGTAGGCGGGCACCTTGATTCTTGGGACGTAGGGCATGGTGCGCACGACGACGGCGCCGGCTGCGTGCAGGCAATGGATGTATTACAATTGTTCAAGCGCTTAGATTATAAGCCTCGGCGCACGATTAGATGCGTATTGTTTATGAATGAGGAAAACGGTTTGGTTGGCGGGCGCGTCTATGCTGAAAATTCCAACAAAAGGCGAGAGTATCACCTTGCTGCTATTGAATCGGACCGGGGTGGCTTCACGCCGCGTGGCTTTACGGTAGAGGGCGATGCCAGTATTTTTGAAAGCGGATACAAGCGCTTAGGACAATGGCTGCCCTTGCTCGAACCATATGGTTTACAATTTCGATCGGGAGGGTCTGGTGCTGACATTAGCCCCCTGCGCAGTCAGAAAGGATTGCTCATCGGCTTTGAACCAGATTCGCAGCGCTATTTTGATTATCATCATGCGTCCACCGATACTTTTGATAAAGTGAACAAGCGAGAGTTGGAGCTTGGCACAGCCGCCATGACAGCGCTGGTGTATCTGCTTGATAAATACGGCTTGAAGTAGGGTGCTTGCTTAGTGCATGGGGCAGCCGCAGCCGGTTCGGCAACTTTCTAATAGGCAAAGTACCAATAGCACCAGCAGTGCCAAAACGATCCTTTTCATATTGCGCAACATTTTTATTATCATTATAAACGCTTTCTGCCGCCAATCCGTATGCGTAAACGAATACTGGTAGTTGCACTTGACTGGGGGCTGGGGCACGCTACGCGCTGCATACCACTGGTACGGGCTTTGCAGGAAGCGGGCGCTGAGGTGTTGCTCGCTTCGTCCGGGCGGGCTAAGGATTTGTTGCAAACAGAATTTTCTGAGCTACCGGTATTGTCTTTGCCAGCTTATGGGGTGCATTACCAATATAAAAGTATGTATTGGAATATGGCGCTGCAAATGCCTAAAATCATGCGGGCAATAGGGCAGGAGCACCAAGTAATACAACAATTCGTTCGCGATTATGCTATTCAAGGGATCATTTCGGACAATCGCTACGGCTGCTTTCATCAGCATGTCAAAACAATATTCTTGACGCACCAAGTACAGCTTCAAATTCCGAATAAAATTTTACAAACCATAGTCAATCAGATACATCAATACGCCATACACCAATTTGATGCGTGCTGGATACCCGATTGGCCAGGGGCAGCGAGTTTGGCAGGGGCCTTATCCGAATTACCACGGAACGGTCGTGGGCGCTACGTTGGTCCCTTATCGCGCATGCAGGCCATGGATCTGCCCCTCAGCGAAGACATCGTTGCCGTATTATCTGGGCCGGAGCCGCAGCGCAGCCGTTTAGAACACCTATTTTTGCAGCAGGCAGCGCAGATGTCACGCTCTTTCCTCCTGATACAAGGCATTACCGATGCTTACCGCGAATGGCAGGCTGCTGACAACATCCGCGTGGTATCTTTCTTGACTGGTGCCGCGCTAAATGCAACGCTCGTGCGCGCACAATGCATCATTTGTCGCTCTGGCTATAGCAGCATCATGGATTTGGTGGCGCTGGGTAAACCGGCTATTCTGATACCTACCGCAGGACAAACCGAGCAGGAGTATCTCGCAGCACGTTTTGCGCAACGCGGCATTTTTTATAGTCAAGCCCAAGCCGATTTTGACTTGCGTCAGGCGCTGGAAGCATCGCAAACATACACCCGTTGGCAACAGCAGGCAACGCAACAACCGGCAGTGCTCTTGCAACGAGCCATTCAGGATTTTCTGGAGCAGATTTGATTACTTTTTGTTGAATTGATTCATCGTCATCTCCACGCCAATAGTAGCAAAACTTTTGACGGTATCGGCAGCGTATTGCAGTATTTCCGGGAGTTGTGATGCTTCTGCTTCCGACCAAGGGCTAAGCACATAATCCGCCTGCCGCCCTTTCGGGAAATCATTGCCAATGCCAATACGCAGGCGTGCGTAGTCGCTGTTGCCCAGCATCGCATCAATATCTTTCAGTCCGTTGTGCCCGCCGTGATTGCCTTTGCTGCGCAAGCGCTGTTTGCCAAAAGGCAGGTTCAAATCATCAAGGATGACCAATAGATTTTCCTGCGGAATTTTTAATTTTTGCAACCAGTATCGCACCGCCTTACCACTGCGATTCATGTAAGTAGAGGGCTTGAGTAGCACCAGCGTGCGCCCTTTGTGCCGGAGTTCGGCTAAGTCGCCAAGATAATCATCCCGGAAGGATACGTCGAAGGCGCGCGCCAGGGCATCCACGGCGTCGAAGCCTATGTTATGACGGGTCTGGTCGTATTCGGCTCCCATGTTGCCCAATCCGGTGATCAAATATTTCATGTAAAAGGATTATAGCCTATTGAGCGAAAATTTTAAAATTTGTGTAAAATTTATCTTACACAAATATAACATTATAAAATTACTGTTTTGTAAGTCGTTGTTTAATAGCCTCATAAAGCATCATACCCGCAGCCACCGATACATTAAGCGAATCGGTCTCGCCGCTTTGCGGAATGATAAAACGCGCATCCGCTTGTCGCAATAAAGCTGGACTGACGCCTGCGCCTTCCGATCCTAACAAAAATGCTGTGGGGTGCCGGAAATCCAGCTCAAAAACACATTGCTCCGCCTGCAAATCACTGGCATAGACACGCACCCCTGATTGCTGCAACAACTCTACCGCTTTCGACAAACTACGCTCGCGGCAGACGGGTATTTTGGACAGCGCACCCGCCGAGGCTTTCATCGCATCCGCATTAATCAAGGCACTGCCCTTTTGCGGCACTACAAGCGCCTGGGCACCCATGCACTCCGCTGTACGCGCAATGGCTCCAAAATTGCGTACATCGGTGACGCCGTCCAATAGTACCAACAGGGGCGTCTGCGAGCGCTCAAAGATATTCGGCAGCAAATCTTCCAGTGCATAATACGTACCCAAAGACACCAGCGCAATCACGCCTTGATGATTGCCAGATACGAGTTGACTGAGCTTCTCGCGGGGAACCACTTGCATAGGAATACCAGCAGCCTTGCACAAATGGCGAATTTCCTTCTCGAATTCGCCGCGCGTACCCTGCTGCAAGAGCACCTTGTCAATGGTTTGCCCGGAGCGGATGGCTTCTGTTACTGGATGGCGGCCATAAATGCAGGATGTATCGTTGCCCAATGCATTATTATTTTTGAATGTAAAAATGCAAAATTAAAGAATTTCTTTAGTGCCAAGGCGTTTACAAATCGCCCGTCTCTCTCTGCTTGTCTAAAGTTGGCGTTTTTTTTAGATTTTATACAACGTAAGAATCGTTTTTTCCGTCTATATTAGGATGCAGTCATCTTGTCTGATGCTATTTTAAAAGTAATCTGACGAGCAGCGAGCCATAACCGGCAAGGATAATCTGTCTATTGTAAAAAAGTGAATCCGTCTTTATTTTTTAAAAAGAGTATAATATTATTTGCGATTTTAGAAGCCCAATTTTTATGTTTTTAAAACATTGAAAACCAATCTTTTAAAAAGAAATAAGCGCCTCCTTTACAATTGAAAACATTATCATATTCAAAAAACACATTAAAATGAAACAATCCATCTTTATGCTACTGCTACTGCTTGCACCGATGCTGCTTGCCGCCTATACATTCCCCACAAACACAGAGAAAGAGGTCAGTTCAGTGATTCAGGCGGTGAAAGTGTTTCGTAAAGGCGCCCAAGTGACGCGCACGGGTAAGGCCAGCATTCCGGCAGGCGAAACGATATTGAAATTTACCAACCTATCGCCCGACCTTGATCCACAGAGCGTGCAATGTAGAGCAGAAGGAAATTTTACAATTTTAGCGGTAAGCCACCAAATTAATTTTTTGCAACAAATTGAACAATCAGCCGCATATCAAAAACTCTTATCGGAACGGGATGCTATTCAAAACAAAATAGACCGCGAACAGATCAGTGCACAAGTGCTCACGGAAGAGGAAAATCTCATTTTAGCCAACAAAAATGTGGGTGGCGATGCCGGTATTTCGGTAGAAAAACTCAAAGCGGTAGCCGAATATTATCGTACCCGATTGAGTGAGCTTAAGCTGCAACGTTTGGACATCAACGCACGCCTTAAAAAATTGCAAGAGGATTTGAGCCGCGTACAGCGCCAACTTCAGGATATGAGCGCACAGAACAATCGCCCCAGCAGCGAAGTATTGGTGCGGGTGCAAGCCAAAAACGCTACACCGGGTGATTTTAAATTAGACTACTTGGTGCGCAGCGCAGGCTGGCAGCCCTTGTACGATGTGCGCGTGCAGGATGTAAGCAGCCCGGTAGAGTTGACTTACAAAGCCAATGTGTATCAGAATACAGGCGAAAATTGGAACAAGGTGCAACTGAGCTTGTCCACAGGCAACCCAACGCGCCCAGGCGTGATGCCAATACTGCAACCTTGGTGGCTCCGATACTACGAACCCGTGGTGTATCGCAACAAAAATCAGGATATGCAAATGCAAAAAGCAACCGCACCGCGCGCCCAACTACAGGAAGGATATGCAGCGGCCGAAGCCGAACGCCCTCCCGTAGAATTGGTGGAAAGTGCTACCTCCTTCGAGTTTCGTATAGATTTACCTTATGATATAGCCGCCGATGGCAAACAATATACCGTTCATGTAGAAGCCTACCGCATTCCGGCCTATTATGAATATTATGCGGCGCCAAAATTAGACCCAACGGCTTACCTTACGGCACAACTCAGCAACTGGGAGCAATATAATTTGCTCAATGGGGAAGCTAATTTGTACTTTGAAGGCACCTTCCTCGGAACGTCCTATCTGGATGTGCAGAGCACTTCGGATACCCTGACGCTCTCACTGGGCCGTGATGAGGGCGTGGTGATTACGCGCATCAGAGAAACGCAAACGGCTAATAGCCAGTTTATTGGCAATAAAAAAACAGAAATTCGCGGCTGGAATATCGAACTGCGCAACAAGAAAAAGCAGCCAATCCACATTGTTGTAGAAGACCAATATCCCATTGCAAGCAGCGAGGAGATAGAGGTGTCATTAGACGCTGCCAAGGGTGCAGAGGTAGAAAAAGAGACCGGTAAATTGCGCTGGAAACTAATCGTGGAGCCAAACAAAACGGAAAAGTTGAATTTCCGCTACTCGGTGAAATTGCCCAAAAAGAAACGGGTAATCCTCGAATAACCTCCTTTTAGCGGAATAAAATACGCCCGATTTTTCTTTAGTATAGAGCCATATCAAACTGGCGGCGGTGGGCCTGCGTGAGCGGATGCGCATCGCCCCAAAG
>CALMSP010000309.1 GCA_937872405.1 uncultured Saprospiraceae bacterium
TGCAATCTGTATAACAACAATTTTCTGACACCCTTGACTGTCGGTCACGGTAGCGGTATATGTACCTGCTGCCAGATTGGTAGCGATTGCACTGCTCGCGCCATGACTCCAGGCATACTGATAGGGGGCAGTGCCGCCGGATACGGTAATAGTAGCCGTGCCAGTAGCAGTATTATGACAAAGCGCATTGGTAGCTGTGGCATGGGCTATCAGCGAACTGGCGCCCTGCAAGGTGAAAGCAGCGCTCTGCTTACAACCATTGGCATCCGTGACCGTTACGCTGTACGTGCCCGCAGGTAGCCCCTGAATGGACGAGGATTGTGCTCCTGTATTCCATTGATACCGGTAAGGGCTAACACCTCCTTGTGCAATAGCACTAAGTACGCCATTTGCTTGCCCGCACGAAGGTGCTTGCACCCCAAAGCCTACTTGTAGGGCGGCGGGTTGGCCAATCGCGAGGCTCGCGCTGCGCTGGGTCTGCCCATCGGATACCGTTACGCTATATGTGCCTGCTGCCAGATTAGTAGCCAATGCGCCGCTTGCGCCATGACTCCACTGATAGCTGTAATTGCCACTGCCGCCACTGGCACTGGCTAAGGCACGCCCATTTTGTTCGCCAAAGCAACTGATGGCTTGTACCTGGCTCACTTGCAGGGATAGGGGTGCCGCCGGAGCCGTATTAACACAGAAAGGCTTTGATTCGATGCTGCCAAATTGAGCACCTTGTGCTAGCACATTGCCTGCGGCATCCGTAAGTCGGTAACTGCCATTGCCATAGTTGCAGCACATGCCATCATTGTATTTATCATACATATTTAGCGTATAACACCCAAATGGCAGGCATACATCTATCAACAGGGCAGAACTGGCGTTTTGCGTAAGATAAGGGCCACCACTCATCCAGATTCGGTTTTGGGCATCTCGAATATCCCAAGCGGTTTCGGCGGGGGACAAATCAAACCGCAGTTGCAGCGTAAGCTGTGCGTCGCAAGGGCGATGCTGATAATATTTAGCATTTGATCGGCGTCCTGTAGCACCATCCACATGACGTGCCCGCACTGCGTACCAATTGCTTTGCCAAGCAGCAATAGGGGCTAAAAATGTAGTATCTGAAGTAGTTCCGATAGAATCCATATAATGATCGCCCAAGGCAAAAACATCGTAAAGATTTGCCCCTGATACGCGGTTCCAGCGTATGACTACCTGATTAGTATTGTGATAGCGAAATGTGCAATCTGGTAAATCTAAGATGGTGAAGGGACTGCCAGAAATTGCGCTCACGCCATTCCGACTGATACGCACGAGCGTTCGGCCACCGGGGGTATTCGGTACCTGCCAGTCGTAATGCCGTAGGTGTCCGGCAATGCTATTCGCAATAAGCGACCAAGAGGCGCCGCCATTGACAGAATATTCCAAACGAAAGGCGCCAGTATTGCCAAAAACGTCCCATCGAATGGTTTCGGTTTCGTTTGGTACAAAACCTTCGCTACCAGAAGGATAGGATAGCGTAAGTTCTTCCTGGACTACATAGTAAACGATGTAAAACGGCTGTGGGCCTTGCGGCACCAAATGTCCATGCACCTGAATGGGATATCTACCGGCAGTTGGATTATCCAGTGTGACTTGTTCTACATTATTTACGCGATCCACACCGCGTCGGGCAGGCTTGCGTAAGCTATCAATATGCGTTGCTTGGCTCAGTACCCAAGGGAGTAGCGTTGTACTGTTGGGTGTAGTCACGGTGAGGTCTAAGTCATTCACCAATGTTTTGGTAGCCTGTGGTAGCGCTTCCCGGTCATGCCAATAGAGCATAATGCGCACTTGCCGAGCGCCATTCGGCACCATGATTTCAAAGTTTCTGGAACTACCATGCGTGACAGAAGAAGCGAAATAATTGCGTCGTTGTAGCACCTCCAATGCCCGGGCTGTATGCAAGCGGCCCCAGCCTGTCTTATAGTCTGGGCCAGGATTTCCTAAGTCATCGGCGGTACAAAGCGCAGCGGATTTGATCAGGGCCGAAGCGGGCGTGGTGCCATTATTCAGGGTTCGAAAAGCCTGATACAGCGTTGCCAACGCACCTGCCACCGTAGGTGCGGCAGCTGAAGTGCCACCACCTGGCCGATAGCCATTATCAGGGTCGGTTGACAAATTACCTTGCCCGTGCGCGCAAAGGTCTGGTTTGATGCGTCCATCTAAGGTTGGGCCGCGACTGCTTGATAGCATTAGCCGGTCGTCGTAGCTGGTGTTTCCTACAGTAATAACATTTTTACCCGCCTTCATGCCGCCTGTTATATTGCCATAGTAAGTATTGTCGGTATCTCTGGTGTTGCTATAGACGCTACAAGCGCTTTCGCCGCTGTTTCCTGCTGAGAAACAGTGCAAGATTTCCGGCTGTTGGAATACTTGTCGGTCAATATCCTGCGTAGCCTGCGTGTATTGTCCACCGCACACATCGCCATAGGAGGTAGAAGTAATGACGATGCCTCGTTGCTGATAGTTTTGCACGGCATTAGTAATATGAGGATACCCGTCAATTTGATACAAATGCAAATACGCACCTGGGGCCATACCCATTCCTAATGGATTGAGGTTGCCAGCGCCAATAGCCAATCCGGCGGTCATATCGCCATGATTTCCGCCAAGCGAGGTCGTATATTCTGTGATGCGCCCGCGAAAGTCCTCGTGCAATACGGCGCCATCATCGCCAATCGCCAACGATACGCCACTGCCATCATAACCCTGTCCAGGGGCCCTGCTCACTGAGTGCAGGCGCACCGCCGTACGCCCATCCCAACCTTCGGGCTGAGGGGTGGGTGCTTGTGCTTCTATATACATAACTGCCGGATGCCCAGCTATATCTAAGAGGCACTCCTGCGGCACTACCAGTAGCACACGATCGCTAATAGACTGAATATCCGCGCAATCGCTTGAGCGAAGGGCTTCGGCCAGTTCCTCCGCGCTAATGCTTGGGTAAGGAAAAACCTGTACTAAAATGCGCTCATTCCGAAGTGCATGTGCCGGATAGTCGCCATTTGCTAAAGGCGCACTGAGTTTGTGCTGCGGACGAAGTGTGAAGACCGCTCGCGCAGGAATCGTGGACAGTAAGGTTCGAGTAGGCACACGCGCCAGCCAGGTATAGTTGGGTACGTATGCCAGCAAGCCGATACCGCTCCTTTTCAAATTGGCAAGTTGTTCATCGCTTAGGATGTCATCAAATTGCAAAGCAAGGTAATAGTCCTGCGCATATTGGTGCTGGGCCAGATCACTTGGCGTCAGTTCGCTCGGCAGGTGGCGTTCAGGAAGCTCGGCAGTGCCAGGATACAGGTGGATGGTGTAGTCTTTTTGAGCAAAGACCGGATGTAGCATTCCTGTAAATGCTAAAGCAAGTAAAAACTTGTGCATAAATTCGCTTCTGTGGTTTTTTAACAAATAGTGTTTCTGTGAACCTTTGTAGCCCTATGTGTTATCATGTTGTATGTGCTGTAAACAGTTGAAAATCAAAGTTTTAAACTAAGAACAACCAGATGCATACAGTTTGAAAATGGGATACTGGCTGCCCGGAGCAAACCAGTTGAAAAGGTGGGAGGTTGTAAAATTGACTACAAATATACAATGATTTTAATTTAAAATCAATGGTAGGTTAGAATCTTATGCAGAAAAAACATTTTTAATTTGTAAAAATATGCAATACGAATTGATTCCCAAGTACTTAGGTCAAATACATCATTGCACATCGTTTTTATACAAGCTGCCACTTGCCGAAAGGCAGCATAGCGTGCCTTATTGATTGCGCCGTTGGTGGACGTAAGCCTCTATGCCTTTGTCTTTTAGCTCGCGTACTAATTTATTCGCATCTGATTCGCTGCTAAAGCGATCTACCAGCACAGTAGCAAAAGCACCCCGATTGAAAGGTGCTATTTCGGCGTTCAAGTAGCCTAATTTCTGCAAGCGTTGCACTTCGTTTTCTGCGTTCCCTTTTACTCGGAAGGCGCCCGCCAATACTAAATAATCACCCTCTGCCGGAGCGCTGCGCGTTGTGCTGGGGGATACACGTTCGGGTTGTGCCGGTTTTGCACTTTTGCTTGCTTCCTTGGGCTGCGTCGTATGGTCGGCCATTTCATCAAACACCTCTACGCGCGCGTCGTCGGGGTCTTCATCGCTAAAGTACGGCGAGATCGCAGTTGTATCATCTTCCAGTAGGTAGTTATTATCATATGTAGGCGGTGGCGTGGGCGCCGAGTTGGTCGCTTCGCTCTTATCGCCCATCAGGTTGGTGGCTTTCATTACAAAAAAAACCAGTGCAGCAATGCATACCACAATGATACCGATTGTAACATAATCTAATCTTGACATAACGATTGGGTTTACAATTGTACAATTTTCGCGTCAATATAACGCTTTTTCATAAAAAACCGTATGGCTTTGCATGATGTTAGCCCACTTACAGGCAAATGCTTATTAAAGTTGCCGATATTTATTATTATTTTTAATTTTTGAAAATCAATAAATTACACAAAAATATTGATAATAGGTCAAAACGCTGGATGAGATTTCGTAAATCTTTAAGATTTGCGAAATCTGAAAAGTAAAACAACGAATGTGACCCACTGCCCAACTATTAAACGTGTTCAGGTGCCATCTTCGTCAAATAGCTACAAGGGCGCACCTTTATCGCTTGCAGAAGTTAACGCTACAATCCATTCGTTGAAAAGGGCGGTTTGAACGTTAGTTTGCATCTTTTGATCCTAAAACAATTGAACCACTTATTAGCATAATTGGTACTTATTGTACAAATTGCAATAAAATCAGGCTATGAAGACTTTCATTTTCATTTTGTTGAGTGCGGGCTTGTTGCTATCCTGCCGCACAGACAGCGAGCGCCGAGCAACGAGCGCGGATGACTTGATAAAGCCGGAAGCAGATTTTCTGATTATTCCGGGTAAGCGCGTTGGTATGATTACGGCTACATCCACAGAAACGATGCTACGCAAGGCTTATACCGATGCCAAGGTGCGCCGTTCGGAGGTGTACGTGAGTGAAGGTTTTCAAAGGGCAGGGACGGTGGTATTCCCAGATACCAAAGATGCGTTGGAGATTGTCTGGGAAATCGGTGCGCCGGAGGGCAAACCTGCGTTCGTGCGCATTGGAGAGGAGGGCGGCAAGTGGAAAACGCCAGAAGGGGTAGCCATTGGGATGACCATAGAGGCTTTGGAAGAGGTGAATGGTAAGCCCTTTCGGCTGTATGGTTTTGAATGGGATTATGGTGGCCTGGTGGTGGATTGGGACGGGGGGCGCCTCAATAGTCCCTACCTAATTGTGGTGCTGATGCCTCAAGACTATAGCCACCTGAAGCCCGAATTGCTCCGCGACGTGATCCTCCGCTCCGATAATGAAGCCTTGCGCGCTTTGCAACCAAAAATTGCTTCTATTGTACTCACTTTTGAATAAAAACGTGTATTTTACATCCAACTTTTAAACCGAAAAAACCAACAACATGCAACTCGAACAATTTCCCAAAATTCAGGAAGCCATTGATTATGGGTATGAATTAGACCTTGGCAAGTACATCAATGAAGGCATCGAAATTTTCAAGAAAAACATTGGCAATTTCGCTGGCTACACGGCTGTTTTTTTTGGCATTATTATGGTATCGGCTATCATCCCTTTTATTGGGACCATCGCCGCGCTCATTCTTACGCCTTCACTCACGGTAGGGTTTTACCTCGTGGCGCACAAGCTGCAACGCAATGAGGGTACGCAATTCAGCGATTTTTTTAAAGGGTTTGATTACATTGGGCAACTCCTACTTTGGTATTTAGTGATGGCCCTAATTTTGGGTCTTATGATGCTGCCTTTTATTGCAGGGGTGATGGTCAGCGCGTTCAGTGTACTGGGTTCTTCTGATCCATCGGATATACCAACTTATGTCTGGGGTTTGACGATATTTTTTATTCCGGTTATTTACTTCTCTATCGCTTGGCGTTGGGCGCCCATGTTTATTGTGTTTTATGGAATGAATTTTTGGGAAGCTATGGAAACCAGTCGCAAACTCATTACAAAAAAATGGTGGATGATGTTCTTGCTGGCTATGATCATCGGCATATTAGGCAGTATTGGCTATGTGGCCCTATTGGTAGGCTTTTTATTTACCTATCCAATGGCAATGTGTATAGATTATATGGCTTTCGCCAATGTGACTGGGCTGCATACAACCGCACATTCCGACGAAGATATTGTGGCACATTTAGTGGATTAAACGATATATAATAAAAAAACAACCGGCCGCTTGTGTAATGCTGGTAGCTCCATGGCGCGCCATTGCTGAATGGTAGCTGTACGTACCCACTCGGTGGCCAACGTGAGGTCGGCGGCAATACACAAGCGGGTGGACGGCGTTAGTACGCGCAGTGCTGTTTCTATCATGCTTCCATTACGATAAGGCGTTTCTATGAAAATTTGCGTTTGATCCAATCGGATAGCCAGATTTTCTAAGCGTTTCAAATCTTTTTCTAAGTCTGGCCGCTTGGGCGAGAGGTAGCCATGAAAACAAAAGGATTGTCCGTTCATGCCGGAAGCCATGAGCGCCAGCAAGATAGCAGAGGGCCCAACCAGTGGCACCACTTCAATGCCCTGTTGGTGAGCCATCCAAACGACTGTGGCGCCGGGGTCTGCTACGCCTGGAGCGCCTGCCTCCGACATTAGCCCAATATCCTGCCCCCGAATCGCAGCCTCCAAAAAGTGCTGCACATCAGCTGGCGGGGTGTGCTCATTTAGTTCGTGAATAGTTATATCCAATGATTTACCTGGACATAATATTTTTATAAAATAACGCGCCGTTTTGGCTCGCTCAGCAATCAATACATTTAGTTCTTGTAATATGCTAACCACGTAAGGTGGCACCGTATGCGCGGCATTCGTTTCGCCCAAGGGCGCCGGTATCAGGTACAATTTACCTTTTTTCATAAGTGAAAAGATATCATATTAGCAGCAAGGAATTAGGGCAACTTGCCGAACAGCAGGTTGATGCCCACGCGCACGTTGGCACTATTGCTATCCTTGGGGCGCAGCGCGCTCAGGACATTGTCGGTCATAGAAAATAACTGTAAGGGCCCAAGATTGGCTGTAGCATTGATGCCCAAATTGTCAAACTTACCAGAGCGAAAGGCATAGGAGGCGCCAAGATTGAGCCAGTGCAACAACTGCATATTGGCGGAAGCCGCTACTGCCTGGAACGTCTCGCCGCGCCATTGCTCATAATAGACAACCCCGCCCAGCCGCCAAGTAGTATTGAGGGTATAGGCAGCGCTTAGGTAATAGCGCGTAGGCAGTCGGGTGGTATAGCTATTGGCGGTTTCTGTAAAGCGGTACAATTCGAGCAAGGAATCCAGTGCATTGCCAAAGGATTCGGCATTGTCAAGGATGGCTTGCGCCACATCCAAGCCTCGGAATTCGTAATTGCCGGTCAGACTGTAATTGCGCACGCGCTCCGTCCATTGGATTTGGCCGCCCAGGTCAAGCGCGCTGAAAGCCAGGTCTAATTTATCAAAACGCGCACGGATACCTAAGTCAAAAGCGGAACCGCTATTGCGATTGAACAATTCGGATAGATTCAGATTGCCAAAATCATAACGCAACGTTAAGTTCTGCAAACCGTTGTATTCTAAATTTCCGGTTGTATTTACCTGAAAATCAGCATTTAAGGCTAATTCATAGGCTACATCATCGGTGCGTAGTTGTAATCGGGTACGGCTGGTAGATACATCGCCAAAACCGCTGAGATGCTTGAATCGTGCCCCGATGGTGATTTGTTTATGGATTTGAAATGCCGCGCCCAGCGCCAGTTCGTGATAGCCCGCCAGTTGCCAGTCTGCGCCAAAGTCCACCTCTTGCCCAATGAATTGGGCATTACCCTGCCAGATAAGCTGTGGCAACGTTTTTGGATAGTTGATCCAAGTGTTGAATTTAGTGCTATGCCCTGCACTCAGCAAGAGCTTACCCAGCCGCAGCCCCACCCCTAGCGTTTCTATCTCTAAGTGCTGTCGAATGCGATTCTGGTCGTCCAGTTTTGCAATAGCATTATCCACATCCAGCACCGTATTGCCATTAGCATCGGATACAACTAAATCATTATAGGTAATATTGTTGATATACAGACTATTATAGATGCCTGGCAGGTTGACCATGATACGCTTATCCGGGAAAAGCGCGGGGTTGGTTTTATTGGCCTGCCACACATCGCGCAGTAGGTGCGTGCCGAGTTCTTCTTGCGCGGTGGCCGTCAGGCTTCCTATGACGATGAAGGCACAGGGGAGCAAAAAATATGTACGCATGTAAGTCAATGTGCTATTTTTACAATATTAATAACTTATTGATAATCAGTTTTTTAAGAGGCTATTCGCGCTTTCGTCGCACGCCCAATTTGGCGCCCAGCCGGATGCGTACACCCTGCGACGACAGTACCCGCACGGAAGTAGTGCCATTATTGATGGTAGAAAATTCGGATACGAGTACAATTTGCTGCGCATGTTCTCGCAGGCGGGCGAAGCGGTCGCCTTTAAAATCGGCAAAAGTGATCTGGCGGGTTTCGCCGGTGGCGTTGCCCTGTGCGTTCACGGGGGCTGCTTTTACCAAACGACGCGGCGCATCGAGCAAGGAGTCTATTTTATTGCCTTGATTATCAATGAAATAAGCCTGAATGGCTACGTCTAAGGGAACTTGGTTGTCCGTTACCAATTTGAATTCCACATCATCCACGTCCGTGTAGCGCCCGAAGTTGATGTCCAAGGTGTCCATTACAATAAAACCCGCAGCCTTGCCGAACAGGGGCAACTCCACTTCGAGGTTCACCTTGTAATAACTGCTTTCGCTAATGAAGCCTCGAATGCGATTATCCGAATCTGGATTGGTGATGGCGTCCACATCATAATCAATGGCTACGGGCCCTGCGCCAAGTATAATGTCAATATTGGAATTTTGTTTGGTAAAGGAGAACGTGCCCGTTTTTACTTGCCCCACTTCATTCATAGCTGGGTACGGAAAATCAATACCCGACGTCACATAGGGGCTTTCCAAAGGCAGAATCTGCCCGCGCACGGTGATGACATCTAAGATTTTGACAACTGATCGGGTGGGGATACCGAAGGCATTTTCTACATTGAGTGTGATGCGGGGTTCTTCAAAATAGACATCTCCGCGAATCCAATTGTCGAAGAAGTCCACACGAATGGTATCGCGGCTGCCTTTGTATAGGAAGTTGCCAAAGTAGCCCTCAGCATAAGAAAAAGAGAGGTCTTGCAGTCGAATCAGGAAATTCGACAGGGTATCCTGCATACCGTTGGGGGCGATTGCCTCATAGCGCACGTAGATGGAGTCATTCTGTGCTGCAATCTGATAGCCGGCCAGCGCAGTTGGCAGTAGCAAATTGGTAGCCACTGGCGGATTGCCACTGCCGCTGTAGGCGGGCATGTTGTGCTGATACGTGAGCGGCAGTCCATTTTTAGTTACTTGAGGAAATGTAACCCGCACGTTGATTGCATGGGGCTTGCGATTTTCAAAATAATAGACCAAAGAGCCGCCTTTCAGGTTGAGCAAATCTATTTCCAGCCCATCAGGCGAGGAAAAAGGCAGCGCCATGTAAGGACTTATAATGGGTATGAGCGGTGGCAAGGACTTATTGATAGATTCGAAGATGTCGTCGCTGGTTTGTGCAATCACATCGCCGCGATAATTGAACGTAATCAGTCCTTCCGGGCTGATAGAAATCGTGGCGTTCTCTTCAAAATTTTTGAGGATATCCCGCAGCGAAATGCGTGTATCGGCTAAGGGTAGCGCATATTCCGCCTCATAGCTGATGCTGTCAAGCTCTTGGAGTTCATCAAATTGGTTACAGGCGGCTAAAATCAAGAGTAGCCATGCAAATAGTAGTAATGTGTTTTTACTCATTGGTATACGTTTGTTCATTACGTTGCCTAAAAAAAATGATTGTATGTTTGTAAAGAGGTTTTTTCTTTATATTATAGATATTGCCTGCCTTTGATTAAAGCCAATGATTGCGAAGGTCAGGCACCCAAATTTTGCAGCGCTTGCTGTAAATTATCTTTATCAATGCCTTGTAAATCAAGTAATTGCTTGATTCTTGTCACAGCTTGCTGCGTATCGGGCAGCGCCTGACAGGCCGTTAGGAATGCGTGGAGATAAGTGCTATTGGTGGGTTCTAATTGAACCGCTTCTTGCAAACGCTGCACAGCAGCTTCATATTGTTGAAGTTGCAAGAGAACATTGCCCATGCGGTAAAAATAAGGTGGAAATTGGGGCTCTAATAGGTGCGCTTGCTCGTATGCTTGGAGGGCCGCTGCCCATTGGCCTGCACCCTCCTGCGCCAGCCCCAAGTTGTCGTAGTAAATGGAATAATTGGGTTGAAGGGCTACTGCCGCCCGGTAGGCTTCAATGGCATTCTGGTTTTGGTAGCGATTGTAAAAAAAGATGCCCAGCCGATTATAATAAATGGCTTTTTCTTCTGGAAGTGCTACGGCAAGTGCCTGCCGAAAGGCGGCTTCTGCGGCTTCTGCCTGCCCCACCGCTTCGCAAGCCAAGCCCAAATTTTCATGGATGTACGCAGTTGTCGGCTCTAAGGTAGCGGCTTTTTGGTAGTACGGAATGGCTTCGTCATAGCGCTGGCTGCGGTAGAATAAGTTGCCCAACCGATTGTGGATGCGGGCGTTGTCAGGTTCTAATGTTGCTACTTGCTGGAAGTATTCAACAGCTTGTTGGGTATCGCCGGTATCTTCGTACACCAAGCCCAAATTTTCATAATAAATAGCGATATCAGGCTGCCGGGCAATAGCTTGTTCGTAATACAGTTGTGCGGTTTTGTATTGCTGCCGGTGGTAATAAAAAACACCTAATCGGTTGAAATAGAGGTATTTGTCATCTTCATGACTGACGTTCAGCGCTTGTTCAAAAGCGTTTGTCGCATCTTCAAGGTATCCTAAATTTTCAGCTGCCAAGCCTAAATTTTCCCAGCCAATCGGATCATCTGGTGCTTGCTGCACCGCAGCTTGATATTGCTGCCGGGCTGCTTCGTAGCGCCCTAAACGATAATAAAAAGTGCCTAAACGATTGATATACAGCGCGTTTTGAGGTTCTAATTCGATCGAACGCTGATAGGCTGCTTCCGCGTCGGCTGTCTGAGCAGCTGCTTCATAAGCCAACCCGATATTATCATAATACAGGGCATAATTATCACGCAAGGTAATAGCTTGCTGGTAATGCGCAATAGCTTGTTCCAGCGCATTCCGATTATAATAAAACAATCCGAGGTTGTTATAAAAAATGTCCTGATCCTGCGCACTATGGGCAATTGCCTCTTTGAACACGCGCTCAGCTTCTGCGTCTTTACCTTGCCAGGCGAGAGCCTGTGTCAGATAATCATAGGCCATCGCATTGCCAGGATTCGTTTCGAGGGCCTGTCGGGCGTGTGCTTCCGCTTGTTCGGGCTGGTTATTTCTTAAATAAATTCGAGCTATCTGATTGTGGTTGGTACCATCCAAAGTGGCGGCGTGGGTGTAAGTCTCTATGGCTGCTTCGGTCTGCTCCAGCAGTTCTTGCGCGTAGCCAAGATTGTTGTAATATAACGCTACTTTGTCATCTATAGCGATTGCTTGTTGGTATTGTACAATTGCCTTTTCGTATTGCTCACGATTATGATAAAATACGCCCAAATCATTCTGATAACCAGCGTTTTGTGTATCTAATTGAATGGCTTTTTGATACGATTTTTCAGCAACTTCGAGCAAGCCCGCTTGTTCTTCTGCTAAGGCAATATTGTTGTGATAAATGGCATTATCTGGTGCCAGTTTGATCGCTTGCTGGTAGCAGGCAATGGCTTGGTCGTGCTGTTGGCAATTGTAGTAAAAAATCCCCAGCCGATTGTGCCCGACGGGGCTTTCGGGGTCTAATGCAATAGCTTGCTGATAAGCAGCTTCGGCTTCTTGAAACTGCCCTGCAGCCTCATAAGCCAGACCAATATTTTCCTGTTGCACGGCATCGTCGGGGCGGGTCTCAATGGCGCGTTGGTAGTGCTCGATAGCTTGATCCCAATTGCCGTTTTCGTAGTGGATGATGCCAAGGCGATTCTGAAAATCCGCTTCATAGCCCACTCCTATCGTTTCTCGGATCGCCTGTAGTAGTTCAATCGCACGTTGTGGCGCATCTACTTTATACTGATCGGCTATGCGATGTAGCACATCCAATGGCGTAGTATTGTTGGGTTCGAGGGTAAGCGCTTCCAATAGTGGTGCTACGGCCGCATCATAATTTCCTAAGGCTTCGTGCATTTCACCAATGGCATGGAGGGTGTAGGTACGCCATTCTGGGCGCTGGGGGAGCGCTTGTTCGAAGTGTTGGAGCGCCGCTGACCAATCTGCCTGGCCATGATACAGCCACGCCAACTCCCAGTGCGCATCAAAGTTGTCGGATTGCAGGTGCAATATTTTTTCAAACCAGCTAAAGGCTTGCGCTCGCTGGTTGAGGTCGCGGTACATATAGCCCAGATTCAAGTAAGCGGCTTGCCGCGTCGGCTCGGCTTCAACGGCTCGCAGATACCAGGCTTCGGCTTCAGCAATGCGTTGATTTTGCTGAAAAGCATATCCGGCTGTAAGGCAAATGCTGTAATGGGATCGGGCGTCCAACTGCGCTGCTTTTTGCACCCAAATGGGGATATCCGCTTCGTGTTCGATAAAAAAATCGGGCTTGCCGCAAAGTTTTATGAGCCAGAAATAGACATTGGGCTCGCCTGGATTGGCACGCAGCGCATCCCGCAACCACTCGGCAGCAATGGATGTTTTGTCCTCCTCCGCATAGGTTTCGCCCATATAGAGCATGCTTTCTACGTCTTCAGGATCAAGTCGGATGGCTTGCTGCAAATGTTTCCGCGCTTCTTCATATTGAAATTCTTTGATATAATATTCGCCAAAACTTCGCGCTACCCGACTCAATTGCGGGGCCAGGGCCTTTGCCTTTTCAAATGCAGCCAGCGCTTGCTGATTATTATAGAAATGGTACAATTCAATCTGTCCGTAGGTGCTCCATAGCTTGGCGCGAATCGCGGGTGGAAGCTGCTCCAATGCTGCCAACCGCCGAAACAAAGTGGCACAGAGGGTCCAGCGTTCTTCCAATAGTAAAGGTACATGTTGCCGAATGAGCGTTACCCATTCTGACTGCGCCGCATCGAATGGAAAATCCGTTTCTGCCAGCGATTGGTACAAGTCGGGGCGCCATTCTGCAAGGGCTTCCGCAAAGGTCAGCAGCCAAGTATCCCCGCCAGAAGTGGCATCTTGAGCAAAAGCAGCACGCACCCGCTCCTGCAAGGTATCTTGTAGCAGCGCTATGAACCCTTGGCGGATTTCCTGCACCGCATCCAAGAGAGAGGGCTGTTCTAATGCCTGCCCCTGCGCCCGATCCATCGCCCGCCACACCGTGTAAGGCGAACTGGCACCATCCAATAGCACTCGCAGCCCTTCCAGCGTTTCCGTGGCTGTACGCATCGGAGCACCGGACATAGCTGCCCGATAGTAAGCATTCGCTAAAAGATTGGTGATATGATCGGCTGTAAACATCATGTTTAGACTACTGATATTATATCGGTTGTAATGTTTTTAAATAAAAGCCCAAATGCATTATAAAACATGATACATCGGGTACCCTACTCAAAATTTTTTAAAAAAGCCCCATCCAAATCTGTTGCCCCAATATTGTCCATTAATTTAATCAGGCTGATTCGGATAATATTGATCTTCCGGTCGGCTTCTGTGCGTTGTATCAAATCCAATATATCTTGTTGCAACTGGCTATTGATGTCATTAAATTGACCGTTCAGGTTGATAAACTCATTAAAAATACTCGCATTGCCATCCAGCAGCACTTCGTCCAATTTGCGGAAAGCAAACAACAGGTCTTTAGAAATTTCTTTCTTCAGATAGCTTCTGATGCGCAGCATTTTGGGGTCATTCGGTGGCGCGGAAGTCTTACTTGTATTGCCCGAAGATACCGCAGAAACCGATCGGGTGCTGGGCATTTCAACTACCGACGAGGCGGTGCTTTCTACGCTCAGGGCGCTGCGCGATTCCTGGCGCTCGCCTACCGGCATCTGCGATGGCCAGCGCAGGGGCGCATTGCATAAGCTACAGCGCATTTCTGCTGGTATGAATTTAATTTGCGGATGATTGGGGCACACTTTATAAGCCTCAAGGGGCGTCTTTTCCTGCTTATTCGTATCCGTTGGTGCCAGAGGTTGCAAGGCAAAGGGCTGTAGCACACTACTGAACAACATGGCACTACCGAACACCTTATACTCGTAGTTGTCGTACTTGCGGCCATTAGCATCGGTGAGCTTGCGTGCCAGCACAAAGCGCGCTTCGGTCATGGCGGCGGCAATGTCGCTTCCGTCGAGCAGTGCCGTGTACATCCGCTCGATCATGAGTTGTGTCATCCATGCGGGCGCTGGGTTCTGCCAGCCGATAACGAAGGGTACGCCGGTTCGTAAAAGCCTGATTGGCAATCCTTTATCGTTTTTATAATTCCCAATAGGTGTCCCGTCAGCAATATCCAATACGACGAGGTGCGGCAGTCGGGTCCACTCTTCAAAATAGCCAGCAAAGGTCTCTTCGCCGATCCAGCTTTCGCTGAATGTGTCATTTGCTTGGCGCTGTACGAAGCAAAGTTCGCTGCTGTCGCCTTGCATTCGGGCATGCCCAATAAAATGGACGATATGCGGCGAAAACCCCTGTGTAATTTGTTCCAATTGTTCCGAAAAGCGCACCGCTTCGGGCTGGGCCAAGAAGCGATAATCCACGCGGTCTGAGTATTGCTGCTGCAAATAATCAAAAAAAGGATGCTGCTTTTGTAGCGGTAAGGAGCTAGCCGGGTCGGCACTAATCACCAACACGCGCAACGGTGCTTCTATCAGAAACGCCGCTTTATCAAAGTCGAGCCAACTACCTCGATAGGGGAGCTTCCGCATCAAATCAAGGCACTTTTTAGGATGTGCTGACAGAAAGGCCTCGTGCGCTTCATCGGCTTCATAGTACAAGTATTCCCAGGGCAGTGCGGCCAGTTCATCGGCTTCTTTTTCAAATTCCAGCACAAAGCGATAGCGCTTATCGGGGCTGCCCAGCGCTTCTTTGTAAAAGGTGTTGAATTCCATTTGCAGGGCCTCATCGTTGAACAGTAATTTGAACAAGGTGGCGCCAAGCACTCGAAATTCATCGCGGCCAAGCACGCCGCTTTCGTCATTCGGGAGCCGCAGATTGAGGATTTTGTGTAAAATGCGCGCAATAAGCCGATCTTTTTCCAGCCCACTCGCCAGCCCATACGGAATGCCTTGTCGGCTGCCGTAGTAGAGCTTCAGCGCGTCGCGCTGGATGATCATATGGAAGGTTTGATCGCTCACAAATAGTAAGGATTTTGCGATTGTTTATAGCGTATTCATTACAACACACAAAAAAACACCTAAAAATAATATTATTTTAATGGCTTCCGCCAAATATGGGTTTATTTGTAGCTATTTAGCCATAAAATACCCATCTAAAATTCGGAACTTTGCCATCCGTTAAAGCGTTTTGTGAGCGCATAAAACGATTATGACACGCATTTCTAAGGTGAAAATTTATAGTGTTAAAATTAATATGATTATCATGTCCGAAAATAAATTTGCTAAATCTCTAAGATTTAGTAAATTTTTGATTATCAGCACCTTAAAGAGTGTAAACCTTTATTTTTGAACAACTTTGATATATGTCCGATTTTAATATACACCACCTTGTTCGCCCCAATATCGTCCAGCTCAAGCCCTACTCCTCCGCGCGCAGCGAATTCAAGGGTACGGCTGAGGTATTTCTGGATGCCAATGAAAATCCATTCGATACAGGTTTCAATCGCTATCCC
>CALMSP010000310.1 GCA_937872405.1 uncultured Saprospiraceae bacterium
TTTTGTTGTTTAGATTTCGCAAATCTCAAAGATTTACGAAATCACATCCACCCATAATTCTATCTGGTATTTGACTTCTAAATTGGTATTACACCCTTTTCGATTGGAAATAATGTACTTCTTTATTTTCAAATACCTATTTTTCAACACATTACAAAGTTGAAAATAATGTAATGCTTGGTGGATATTCAAATCAAACTCAGATAATGCGGAAACATTTCGCGCCACAGCGGCCAGTCATGCTGTTGCCAGCCGCGCATGTCCAACCAGTGTGGTATATTTTTTTGCCCCAGTAAGTACGATAAGTGTTCATTGGCCGGGCGGCAGATGTCCCACTCGGAAGTACCGAGAATAATTTTCATGCGCCACAGTTCAGCATGGCTTGAGCCAGATATAAAATCTACAGGATTGTTAAAGTACGCATTATCATCATAATATCCATCCAAAAACATTTTTATATCAAAAGCGCCACTCATACTAAATAAGTGGCTGACCATATCGGGGTGCTTCAACGCAAAATTGACCGCATGATAGCCGCCGAAACTGGCGCCCGCCACGGCTACCTTGCCGGTGCCCGTATTCCAGCGAATGCTGGGGGCTACTTCTTCGTACACCATTTTGTCGTACCAGATATGATTGCGCACGCGCTGAGCCGGATGTACGCCTTTGTTGTACCAGCTGTACTTGTCCACGCTGTCTAAGCAGAACAGTTGCACAAATCCGCGCTCAATAAACCAACGAGCCGATTCTACCAGCCCGAAATCTTTGCTTTCATAATAGCGCCCCATGGACGATGGAAAAATAATGACCGGATAGCCCCGATAGCCAAAGATGAGCATTTCCATATCCTTGCCCACATTCGGGGAATACCAGCGATGATAGCGTTCTTGCATAATAAGCGTTCTTTTTGCACCAATGCAAAGATAGAATCTTGTGCTTGTTGGCAGGCAATTATTTTTTGTGCGATTTACAATGCCTGGCGATGTTGATGCGGAAATGTGGGATATAGGAGTTAGCGTACAGGTTCTATTTTGTACACGAAATAGGTTGTTTTTCCTTGCCAGGGTAGGGCGCGTCGGTATTGTTTGTAAAATAAGATGGCTTCTTTTCCTTCGTAGCGTTGCAGTTGCTGGTAAATATCTTTCTTCGTAACAGAAAATTCCCAGATATTGCTTATAACACTGCCCTGTGGGTTAGTCTGAAAACCGCCGGTATTGAGTTGTCCTTCGTATGTTTTGAAAATGTAACCTTTGTTAGAGACCTTGATGAGTGTGCCGGCGCGCGTGCCGTCGCTGTACGTCCAAGCGTAGTTAAACCAAAACAACACAGCGCCGATGATAATACCTAAACTCAACATTATCAACAGAATACGCTTAGTGATGCGCCAAGTTTTACGCTTAACTTCAGTGGCGCCTTCTTTTAGCACTTGGTGGAATTCGCTCATACGGTTATCATTTTAGGTACATAACAGATGCAATATCAGGCACACAAATGTAGCAAATTCCAACAGGAATGTCAATAATCGTGCAGGTTTAGATGTTGGTATATCCTATTTTAAAAATACAGGGAATGCAGTGGCCATGATTTTAAGCCATTTCCTGAAGTAAAGCCTTGACAATCAGCGTCATTTTAGGTTCGGCCGCCTGTGCCACCGCGATTACATCTTCCACGGTTGTTTCCCGAATATCTTCTAAAGGGAAGCACTTGTTCGTCACTACCGAAAGCACAAATAGGCGCAAGCCGCTATGTCGGGCTACCAATACTTCTGGAATGGTGCTCATGCCCACCAAATCCGCGCCAATGCGATGGATAAATTGGTATTCGGCGGAGGTTTCGAGGTTGGGGCCTTGCAGCCCCAGGTACACCCCTTCGTGTGCACGGATGCCATTGGCCTGAGCGATGGCGAGTGCGCGGGCGTTGAGAGCACGGTCGTAGGTATGCAGCATATCCGGAAAACGCGGTCCCAGCCGTTCGTCGTTGCTGCCGCGCAAGGGGTTTTCGGGCTGCAGGTTGATATGATCTTTTACAAACACAATATCGCCCGCTTGAAAATGCTGGCTCGTACCGCCTGCCGCATTAGAAATAAATAGCTGTTCTACCCCCAAAAACTTCATAACACGTATTGGAAAGGTGACCTGCTGCATAGAATAGCCCTCGTAATAATGGAAACGCCCGGCCATAGCTACTACCGGATGCCCAGCCAGATGCCCAAAAATGAGTTGGCCGCGATGACTTTGTACGGTGGACACCGGAAAATGCGGAATCTCCTCGTAGCGGATAGCAGCAGCAACGGCTATATCATTAACCAAGTTACCCAGCCCGGTACCAAGTATGATACCCGTTTTGGGTTGAAAATCTGTACGTTGGCGAATGAAGCGCAGCGCTTCCTGGATGTGTTCGTATAACATTTTAATAATGGATTACATGGTATGAGATGCCAGCATGCTAATCTACCACCAGCGCTACTCGATCCAACTGCTGCTGCCGAATCTGTGGCGGGAGTTCCCGATATTCGTATTGTTGGGTGCGCAACTGTGGCACGAAACCTGCTTCGCGAATCGCTTTCTGAATGCCGTCGGCGGTGAAGCGGAAGTTGGCGCCTGCCGCTGACACCACGTTTTCTTCGATCATGATGCTGCCAAAGTCATTAGCCCCTGCATGCAGGCACAATTGCGCCACTTGCTTGCCCACGGTCAGCCACGATGCTTGGATATTGATCACATTCGGCAACATAATGCGGCTCATGGCAATCATGCGCACGTACTCGTCGCCAGTCACGGTATTGCGAGCACGCTTGAGCTTGCGTAAAATAGTGTCTTCATCCATGAAAGGCCAAGGTATAAAAGCCAAAAAACCCTTGGCATCAGCCGGTTTTTCAGATTGTACTTGCCGCAGCGCCACGAAGTGTTCCATGCGCTCCAAGTTAGTCTCAATGTGCCCAAACATCATCGTCGCCGAAGTTGTCAGTCGAAGCTGGTGTGCAGCGCGCATTACATCGAGCCATTCCTGGCCGCCGCATTTGCCTTTAGAAATGAGTCGGCGCACCCGATCGCTAAGGATTTCTGCACCCGCGCCCGGCAGCGAGTCAAGGCCCGCTTCCTTGAGCGCTTTTAGCACTTCGTAATGCGTGGATTGCTCCAATTTGGTGATGTGCGCAATTTCGGGTGGCCCCAGCGCGTGTAGTTTGAGGGTAGGGTAGAGGTTTTTTAGCTCTTTAAACAAATCTACATAGAAGCGCAGCCCCAGTTCAGGATGGTGTCCGCCTTGTAGCAATAGCTGGTCGCCGCCATATTCAAACAATTCGTCAATTTTTTGCTTGTATTCTTCGATGCTTGTAATGTAGGACTCCGCGTGCCCTGGTCGGCGGTAAAAATTGCAAAATTTACAATTGGCAATGCACACGTTGGTCGTATTGGAATTGCGATCAATGATCCAGGTAACCACCTTGTTCGGCACATGATGCTGGCGCAGCGCGTTGCCTACGTACATAAGCTCAGCCGTAGTGGCATTTTCAAACAAAAACACGCCCTCTTCTGCGCTAAGGAATTTGAGCTGCAATGCCCGATGTAATAAATCGTTGATATTCATATCTTAATGATATAATGCTGTTTGTAATAAAAGATGACGCACGTTCATATAATACGTTTTTTCCGACACTTTTGGCGTCTTGCAACTGGCATTTTACATCCCAAAATGGTAGCTAAATGAATAAATACCCAATCCAATAACAAAGATAGAAAAGGTGCGGTTGCAGAAAAAAAGAATTTGTTTTCAAAAAATTCTGAAAGTTTAGAAAATGACTTCAATGCCGCACCATGACATCTGCTGATGCGTAGGTTACCACGCTTTACTGTATTTTACGTACATTGCCTGGCAGCGGCGCTACAATTACATTACCCGACGCCCTTTCAGCGTAAAAAACATAGCCACTGTTATTACCAATAATTTTCACATTTTCACGTTCTCCATTTTGAAAGGTAATGACATGAGGCGTTGAAAAATTATTGCTTTCAAGAGTTGTTTTCATCTTGAAGCCACCGCCCAGCCCAAAGCCGATGTAAGCAGAAAAAATAATCCAGCCCGAAAAAACAATCCATATCATTTGCATGGAATAATTTTTTAGCAAAGGGTGGAGCGACTTAGCGCTTCCTTCCTTGTGGGAATTTGCCAATTTTTTGTCTAACCATTTCAGGTAGAAATATAATATTGTTGGTGTTAATATAATAACAATCGGAAACGCAGCACTGCTGGTAAGATGCACAATGGGGCTAAGCAGCACGTCCAGTACCGAAGAATAGCTCAATATATTGATACCCAGCATACCATAGTAAATAGAATCGCTGGCAATGCCGAGCACAAGTAAATAAATATAACCAAGCGATAAATAATCCTGCATGGTACCTGTCCAGGCTTTGGGTTCAGAGGTGTTGGTGTTCATAATATTTTGATTTATATAATTTCGGAAAGATTTTATTTACGCCACTTCCCTTTTTTTAAGCTCTGCGCTGATATTAGCATGATATCTGCCGATGATGACCGCTACTGCGAATAACAAAAAAGGCAGTGCGGCGATTGGGCTGCGGGTATTCCAGGTTTGATTCATCATCTGGTAAAACATGATGATGCCATAGGTAATCAATAATAATATAATGCCATAGATGAGAATGTTCAGCACTTTTTGCCGCTTGAGCAATGTTGTGGTGTTGTAATCTTGCATTTGTTTTCTTGCCACAATACGGAGTTTATTATAATTATTAAACAATGTAATTTTCAATGATATTCGCCTACATGGCATTACATGTTTAAAATCTGGTATCCGACCTTTAAGATAGCATTGTATTTTTAAATTTTTAATAAAAACACCCTGCAAAGGTGTCAATTGCAGGGTGTTTTTCATTTACAAAGGTGCAAAGTACTACTTCTTGGCGCCGGGCTGCCGGTTCAGAAATTCTTCATACAACTGTATGTGGCGACTATCAATTGGAACATTCCAACCATCAATAAACAGATGCCGGATTTCGGTTTTGGTTTCAAAAGGATCGCCAGAAGCTACAAATAGGGTGGCGCTTTTACCTACTTCAAGCGAGCCAAGCCGGTTAGCTACGCTAAACATTTCCGCTGGCGTGATGGTCACGGCACGCAGGGCTGCGGCTTTGTCCATGCCATAAGCAACCGCAAAACCCGCATGAAAAGGTAGGTTGCGCACATTTTCTGAGTTGTTGGTACGGATAGCAACTTTCACACCAGCCTTGTGCATAAGTCCGGGGTTGGCATACGCCTTGTCGTAGCGGTCGGAAGCACGCGAAGGCACCGTGATGACAGGGCCGGTAATCACCGGAATACCCGCTTGGGCAATTTTATCCGCTACGCGCCAGCCTTCGGCTACCCCCGTGAATATTACTTTTTTGATCTTGCGATCTTGTACCCATTTGATAGCGGATTCAATATCGTTGTAGCGATTCACTTCCAATAGCAGGGTGACTTCGCCACGCAATACGGGCACCAAGGCTTCCATTTCTGGGTTGTAATCAGGCTTCGGATTGGCAGAATTGGCGCGGGCTGCCGAGTCAATTCGGGCGTACAGAGCCGCCTGATCCCATACTTCATTTACCTGTTTCAGCAGCTTCTCTTCCTCCTTTTTCAGTTCTTCATCGCTGCGATTATCACCGCCCCACGGCCGCCGCCGCACCACCGGATAATTCATAACAATACCTTTGAAACCGGCGTACATTTGATCAGGGGTATAACCTACCAAATTAATGAGCGCCGCCGTACCTGGGAACAACCCACCGCGTGGCGTAGTCAAAGTAGTAGTAACCCCGTCCACCCGTGTAACTGGAATCGCCGTGGCATTGGGGTTTACCGCAGTAAGTGCCTGCATCTGAGGGGTCAGCTCCCCAATTTCATTAAAATCCTGGGTGAGGGATACAGAACCCACCTCCGATAAGCCAAGCGTGGAGCCGCCATCAATCATACCAGGATAAATGAAAAGCCCTGTGCAATCAATGGTTTTGGCGCCCGCTGGCGTCGGTACGTTTTGGCCAATAGCTGTGATTTTTCCATCCTGAATGACCAGCGTGCCTTTTACAGTGCCTTGGGTGATGGTTTCGATGGTTGCGTTGGTCAGCACGAATGCACCTTTTTCAGCCTTTTCGACTATTTGCGCCGTCACGAGTTGTAGGCTCGCTATCGAAACAATTGCCAAGAGGAGGAATTTAAATATATTTTGCATGATTTTATTTACTTTTTGTAATGAAAAACACCCATTGTTTTGAAAATTATAATAATTTAAAACAATGAAAGCGACAATAATGAATTATTCACGTTCCGTCATCCAGCCAAAAAGCAACTCAAATGCCCCCTGCATACAGCGGTAGTGGTTAAGTTGCAATTCTTCGTAGTAGGCTGGGAAGGCTTCCGTAGGATTTACATCCAAGCGCACATCATCGGCGTCTTTGCTGATGTCAAAATAGACAACACCATCCACGATGGTTTTCTGCGGTACCGCATAGATGGATAGCGGATGCGCATTGAAAATAACGATATCCGCATCTTTACCGACTTCAATGGAGCCGACGCGGTTTTCAATACCCAACTGTTTTGCTGGGTTGATGGTGATGAGCGCCAGAGATTCCTCATCGGTAAGGCCTCCGTAGCGTTGGGTTTTGGCTGCCTGATGGTATAAGTGGCGGATGTAGTCGCCAGAATCTGAATTGATAGAGGTTACGACGCCATTTTTTACCAAAATAGCCGCATTGTAGGCCGTAGAATAATATACTTCAAATTTGTACGCCCACCAGTCGGCGAATACCGACGCACCGGCGCCAAACTCAGCCAGTTCGGGAGCTACTTTAAAGCCTTCGTTGACGTGCTGGAAGCAAACTTTTTTCACCCCAAAGTCTTTGCAAACATTGAGCAGCATGTATATTTCGTCGGCGCGGTAAGAGTGACAGTGGATGATGATATCGCCTTTGAGGATGTCGGCCATCGTCTCCAAGCGGCGGTCGTATTGTGGTGGCAGCGCATTCGGGTTGGTAGCCTTTTCACGGTTGTACTTTGCCCACGCTTCCATGTAGTTTTTACCTTCCGTAAAGGCCTTGCGAATCACGAATTCTACACCCATACGAGTGCGCGGTACAATGCTGCGCCCTTCGCCATGTACACGCATGGGGTTTTCGCCAAGTGCAAACTTGATAGTACGTGGTGCGCCCTGCATACGCAAGTCCTCTGGGTTATACGTGCCCCAGCGGTGCTTGATGGTTTCGCATTCGCCGCCGATCGCGTTCGCTGAGCCGTGCATTGCGTGCGAGGAGGTACAGCCGCCGGCCAAAGCTCGGTATATGGATACGTCGAGTGGATCAAGTGCATCGCCAACCCACACCTCAGAGGTCACAGGATTGGTCGCTTCATTCACAGCGTCAATAGCAATATGCGAATGTGCGTCAATGATACCTGGCATTACATATTGGCCGGTAGCATCAATGATTGGTACGCCAGCCGGTGCGGCGATATTTTTGCCAATGCGCGTGATCTTACCTCGTTCTACCAGCACATCTGTATTTTCGAGGGTACCCTTGGTAATAGTTAGCACCGTGCCATTTTTAATGAGCATGCTGCCAGTGCGTGGTTGCGCAAAGCTCCATTGGCAACCCAGCAAAATAATTATGATAAAAAGTAAATTTTTCATGATTTATCATTTAATAATGCTTTCACAAATAAGAAACAGTTTGAGGTTGTTGGGGTTATTTTGAGTATCAATTCGGTATGCGGGAGCCTTCTACTGGGAAGGAGCCAAACTGCCCCACCGTGGCATTGCCAGCAAAGGTATCGCTATCCACTTCCACTTCAAATGACACCGTAATAGTCTGCGGACCCATATTATAGGTAACCGAAAAACTCAGTTCCTTACCTTTCAGTTCAGGATTGGCAATGGCTGTCACCTGGCCCGTTTGCGGATTGCTAATGGTTCCGCTTACGTTGTC
>CALMSP010000311.1 GCA_937872405.1 uncultured Saprospiraceae bacterium
GGGGGCAGTCCCTCGTAGTATGGGCCATCAGCGAAGGCCGCGAAGCCGCCCGCGCTGTGGATACTTACCTGAGCAACAAAACGACTTTGGAAAGCAAAACGCATTCTTTTTTAAGCATTGCACACTGAGTATCAAGATTTTCTTCATAATTGGATTAGTATGAAAGCAGTCCCAGTTTCTTGTAGAGACTGGGATTTGTTTTTAGAACCTTTAGCAGCAACATAGGGCAAATGACAAATAATAATTTCTCTGAAATTAAACAAAAAGTTTGATAAATTTGCAACGTTTGTTTTTACAAGTGTTACAATCACCTTTTTATCAACGATTCAGCAACAGGATGTCAATGCGTGAAGATTTCCCGCCGGCGGGTTCGGATTATTTGGGCGGGGAAAGCGATGGTTATGAATACCGAACGGTGTTTGGCGGCTCCAATCTGGCGGATAGCTACCGAATGGTACAGCAATTTCTGGAGCAGGAAGGCTATCAGGATGTGCCACTACCAGCTACGGTAGAGGAATTGCTGCTATTCCGACTACCTACGCGCAATCGGCAGATTCTCTTATTCGAAGATAATGGCTATGTGCATAATCCGGTTAAAATTCTTTTTCCTGCCGACCGCCGCAAGCGCTCTACCCTAATTCTTTGCATTTATAATGAGCAGGAACCCCAGCATTTACTGAAATTTCATCGGGTGCTGGAGCGCGCCACTCAACATTCGGAAACGGAGAACAGGTAAGAGATTATATAGCGCATTTGCCTATACCAATAAAGATGGCAATCCACACCAATCCTTTTAATAAGAAGAAGAGAAAGCCCGCCAAACCGACGCGCTTGAACCATAATTTAAGTCGTGGAGACATGTGCACTACTATTATTTGACTACAATAACTGTTCGTAGGGAAGAATTGTTTTGTGGAACAATCGCAATAGCTGAATAAAAAAGCCAGCCTACAAAGCAGGGTTCTTGCTCGATTTTAGGATATTCGAACTACGATTTTTCGATTTTACAAAAAAATAATTGCGTTTGCAAAACCCCAAAAAGATTTCGTAAGCGTTGTAGTACTGAAAGCAGTATTGCATCATAATGCACAATAGGAAATCATATTATTATGATATGAAAATCATAAAATCAGCGGTTGTATGTGCTGTTTTTGAACGCTTAGAATCAGGCATAAAAGTATTTTATTTTATAAAAATTTGAAAATCAGGCTATTGAAATAAAAAAATACAAATCGTCTTCTATTGAAAATCGCATTAGATTCTTGCCTGCAATCCTTGAAAATATTACTATACACTGATCATTATTTACATTTACAGCACGGTGTGCAATTCTTTTTGAATCAGATATTTTGTTGGTAAAAGATTTCTCTATTAATTTACAGCGCATGTACGCCTACAGCTATTCTGTAGCGACATTTCATTACAAACAAAACATATGAGCCAGAACACCAAACCGCAGGGAAAATTTGTGCAAGAATTCGGACTGGGCGCTGCGATTATTCTGTTTGTCAGTTCCATTCTTGGGTCGGGGGTTTACAAAAAAGTAGCACCTATGGCCAGCGATCTCCAGTCGCCCTCATTAGTACTATGGGCTTGGGCAGCGGCAGGTTTGATTACCTTGTTTGGTGTACTAACGACCGCAGAAATCGGCGGGGTGATCACAGAATCGGGCGGTCCGTATGCCTATTTTCGTCGCATCTATGGTCGGCGCTTTGCATTCTACTATGGCTGGTCGAGTTTTTCCGCTATCCAGTCGGCGTCTATCGCATCTATTGCATACGTATTCGCGCAAGCTGTCAATGCATTGCTACCACTGCCAGCCTTGGGCGGTGCCTGGGAGACTTTTACTATATTGGGCATCTTCATGCCATTTGCCAACTTGGGGGTAAAGCTCACGGCGGTGGCGCTCATTCTATTATTAGCAATTGTGAACTATCGGGGGGTGAAGGAAGGTGGCTGGGTGAGTAAAGTTATCACAGTGTTGGTAGTGGTGAGCCTGTTTTTTATTATTATCACTGGACTGAGTATAAGTAGCGGCTCTGTGGATCATTTGCGACAAGCAGCCAGCACCTATCCGCCTGAGAGTTTTAGTGGCAATTTGGGCTTCATTGGGCCTTTTTTTGCGGCGATGCTCGGTGCTTTCTGGGCTTACGAAGGCTGGCTAAATATTGGTTTTATTGGTGAAGAAGTGAAAAATCCGCAGCGCAACATTCCAATGGCGCTTATTTTCGGTATTCTAATTATCATTACGATTTATCTGTTGGTCAACGCTGCGTATCTTTACGTCATCCCCGTGGATGAGATGATTACCATTGCCCGATCGGAGAATGCGATTGCTGCCGTGGAGGTCATCCGAGCTTATCTGGGGCAGCCCGGCGTGTTATTCATATCACTGCTTATTATTATTACTACCGTGGGTTGTACCAACGCTACGATACTCACTGCAGCCAGGGTATATTATTCTATGGCGCGCAACGGCCTTTTCACGGGTAGGGCGCATTACTTGCATCCAAAGTTCAATACGCCTTCGCGGGTATTGATTATGCAGGCTATTTGGTCGGGTTTGTTAGTGTTTTCTGGCACTTTCGACCAACTTACAGAAATGCTGATTTTTGCATCGTTCATTTTTTATGGCGCTATTGCTGCTGGTATTTTTGTGCTGCGCCGCAAAGAACCAAGTGTGTATCGCCCGTACAAGGCTTTCGGCTATCCGATTGTACCGCTTATCTTTGTTGTTTTTTGCGCGGTGCTGGTGCTAATCACTTGTTTTCAGCGCCCTCGGGAAGCGGGTATGGGCTTGTTTTTGATTTTGATTGGAACGCCATTTTACTGGTACTGGAATCGGAAATACGGAACCAGCAAAGAATAAAATAGCTACCTCCGTATTTTGTGTAAAAAATTGATTATCAGATTGGTACATTTTTTAAAAAGCATAATAAGGCACAACTGGTAACAACCGGTGCGTCGGGCTTTCCAGTTTCAATTAAAAACCCTATTTTGCATCTGATTTTGGTGCAAATGCGCCACAGAAATCCTTTCTTTGTGCTGCACAGACCTATGGCTTGCCTTAGCAATGCTAACCGTTTCAATCGCGTTTGTCTATGCCCAATACATCGGTATATCAAAGGATGCAGGCGGCCAGGCGGCTGGGCTGCAAGCAAGTGGCGGTATTGGTGGACCCCGATAAAGCTACACCACATCACCTAAGTCAACTGCTCGAATTAGCGCAACGCAGCGCCGTGGATTACTTTTTCGTGGGTGGCAGTTTGGTCATGCGCAACACCCTCGATACCTGTCTGCTATTTTTGAAGCAGCACTCGACCATCCCCTGCGTGCTATTTCCGGGTAGCGTCTTACAAATTAGCAAACATGCCGATGCCCTCCTGCTGCTATCGCTCATCTCCGGGCGCAACCCAGAGATGCTCATCGGGCAGCACGTCATCGCAGCACCTTACCTTCGGGCAAGCGGGCTGGAGGTCATCTCCACTGGCTATATGGTGATAGATGGCGGAGCGCCAACCACCGTATCCTACATTAGCGGGAGCAGCCCTATTCCTGCTGATAAGAGCGATATCGCTGCGTGTACAGCAATGGCTGGCGATATGCTGGGCTTGAAAACCACCTACCTCGATGCTGGTAGCGGCGCCAAAATTGCCGTCTCAGAAGCGATGATAACCGCTGTAAATCAGCATATTAGTACGCCTTTAATCGTGGGCGGTGGTATTCGCACACCAGAAAAAGCCTATGCCAGTGGGCAGGCCGGTGCGGATATCATCGTGATTGGAAATCGCTTGGAGCAAGAGCCCACACTACTGCCCGACATTGTGGATGCTGTGCGTCAAAGCCAGCAAACGCCAGAATACTGAATTATTAGAACCTTTTCACACGGCACGAAACATTTGCTTTGCTATCAGCGTTTTTGTTTTCAAAAAAGCATTTTTACCGTTCCAAAACAACGGCGGCTGTATTCGTTTAATACACTGTATTGCAATACGTTAAAGGTCTGTTAAAGTCAATATATGCTTGCAGTGAATCTTCTAATTTTGTAAAGATATGAATGCGCATTTGCGCAGTCGTCCGAACATTATTAGGTAATGGATCATTATTAAATATGTTTCTAATTAATATTTAAAACATTTAAAATCAATTTTTTGAAGAATTATGTTTTATTTTGAAACAAACACTCAAGTATTATTTCAATGAATAAAAAAATTATCTGGTTGATCATTGGGCTAATGAGCGCCGCCGTAGTAGGTGTGGTTTGGCTGCAAATGAGTCTAATATTTACATCTATCCGGGTAAATGAAGATAAATTTGAAAAAGACATTTTCAACGCCCTCAATGCAGTGGTGTTGCGCTTGGAAGATGAAGAAAAGCGCGAAGCCTTCAATCATACGATGAATGGGTTTGTGACCAACTACTTCCGGCAGGAGATTGCTGGTTCGGACATGGAATACATTTGGGCACAGATCAGCCGCCCAGAGCACGCCCAGCCCTTTGGTGCCAAATATTTATTGGACAAGCTCATGAGCGACCTGAGCGACCCAAACCCTTGCACCTGCTCGCGCTGCGTGACCGAGCGAGAGCAAACCTATCGCAAACTGATGGTTTATTACAACCAAGAAACCCACGGTATTCCTTTGGCGGAGCGCATTCCGATCAAGCACATGGAGGCTGTGCTAAAGCAAGAACTGAACAACCGTGGAATTAGCATTCCTTACAATTATGGCGTTTTTTCTAAATCACCCAACAGTTTTGTGATTGTGGATGACCACTCCGTGGTGGAGGATGCCCACCCCGCCGAAATTTTACCGGGGTATAAAAATATTTACAACTCCCGCTATCGGGTGCATCTTTTTCCGCAAGAAATGCCCGCCCCAGGATTGCTCATGATTCATTTTCCGAACAAAACGGGCTACGTTTGGCGCTCCGCTTGGCTCAATTTCTTAGGCTCTTTACTTTTTACTACTATCATCCTGTTTTGTTTTGGTTACACGATCAATGTCATTTTCCGGCAGAAAAAAGTGTCGGAAATGAAAAATGATTTTATCAACAATATGACCCATGAATTCAAAACCCCCATCGCTACCATCTCCTTGGCTGCCGATTCTATTACCAGCCCTATGATA
The DNA here is from genome assembly GCA_937872405.1 of uncultured Saprospiraceae bacterium. Classification (GTDB taxonomy): domain Bacteria; phylum Bacteroidota; class Bacteroidia; order Chitinophagales; family Saprospiraceae; genus JADJNW01. The sequence goes on from CALMSP010000311.1 coordinate 5,130, forward strand.
TCTGGCAGCGCCGACAAAGTGCGACGCTTTGCCAACATAATAAAACAGGAAAATATTCGTATGAATAATCAGGTGGAGAAAGTGCTACAAATGGCAGTCATCGAAAAGCAAGATTTTTCGTTGAAACTCTCCGACCTTAACTTGCACGAAGTGATAGAACGCGCCGTAGAAAACATCAGTCTGCAAGTCGAAAAACGCGACGGTAGCGTTAAAACCGTGTTAGATGCAACGAATCCGGTCATACAAGGTGATTTGACGCATATTTCTAATATCATCAATAACCTGTTGGATAATGCCAACAAATACTCGATGGATGCGCCAGATATTACCGTTTACACGCGCAACGCACCCAACGGCGTGGAGGTAAGCGTAGCGGATAAAGGCATCGGGCTGAGCAAGGAAGCGCGCAAGCATATTTTTGACAAATTTTATCGGGTGCATACCGGAAATTTGCACGATGTAAAAGGCTTCGGACTTGGCTTGAGCTATGTAAAAGCCATGATGGATGCACATAGAGGAAGGATTGACCTAAAAAGCGAACTGGGTAAAGGCAGTAGTTTTATCCTGTTTTTCCCATTCAAACAACCAAAAAACGGGTAAAGAATACCAAGAACACCCGCACTCAACTAAAAAATGACGCACAATGGCAAATAACAGAATCCTGCTGGTAGAAGACGACCAGAACTTCGGCGACGTACTCCGGTCTTACTTAGAGATGCACGAATACGAAGTCACCTTGGCCACCGACGGCGCACAGGGGCTGGAAAGCTATAAAAAAGGGCAATACGACCTGTGCATTTTTGATGTGATGATGCCTAAAAAAGATGGCTTCACCTTGGCTAAGGAAATTAGAGAGAAGGACACCGAGATGCCTATTATTTTCCTGACCGCCAAAACCATGAAAGATGACGTGCTGAAGGGCTTCAAAATTGGCGCTGATGACTACATCACCAAGCCATTCAATTCGGAGGAGTTGCTCTATCGTATTCAGGCTATTCTGAAAAGAAGCCAAACAAAAGCTGATCCTAAAGAAGAAATCAAAGAATTCTTCATCGGAAAATACCATTTTAACTATCCTTTGCGCATTCTTACCTACCATTCTAACCATACCGATGAAGAAAAAATCAAATTATCACCCAAAGAAGCGCAACTTTTGCGTATGTTTGCCGTACACTTGAATGACATCCTTCCACGCTCGGAAGCATTGGTTAAGATATGGGGAGAGGATAACTACTTCACGGCACGCAGCATGGACGTATTCGTAACCAAACTGCGAAAATACCTTAAAAACGACGAAAATATCGAAATTGTAAATATACACGGCAACGGGTTTCAGTTGCTGGTGAAGGAAGAAGAAAATGCATAAGCATCAAGAATAGTTTTTGGGATTATGATTGTGGGCCAGTAGCAAATTACTCTGCTACGGCCCTTTTTTATTAACACACATGACGATCTTATATCATTTTCACTTGGAAATGACGTATTTATTTTATTCTCAAAAGCTTGTTTTTCAATATTTTGCAAAATCTAAAATCAGATTGCTAAAATCGTACATGTCATTACTATACCGCTATCTAATTCGACCACTCGTATTTCTGCTGCCGCCTGAGCGCGCACATCACGTCACTATGCAGCTTTTTGGCTTGGCCTTAGCCATACCGATACTGGGTATTTTGCTGCGCCGCAGCTATCGCATTCGCAGCCCGCACCTACAACGAACGCTCATGGGGCTTACCTTCCTCAATCCGGTGGGGCTGGCGGCTGGTTTTGATAAGGATGGCAGATACTATCAGAGTATGGCTGCATTGGGCTTCGGCTTTGTAGAATTAGGTACGGTAACACCGCGCCCACAAGCTGGCAATCCGCAACCGCGCCTGTTTCGCCTGCGCAAAGATCAAGCCCTCATCAATCGGATGGGTTTCAACAATGCTGGGGTAGATGCCTTAGCCGAACGCCTGCAACGGACACCCCGCCCCGAAGGGCTTATCATCGGTGGCAATATTGGTAAAAATAAGGATACGCCCAACGAGCAGGCAACGGAAGATTATCGGCACTGCCTGGAGCGCCTTGCCCCCTACGTGGACTATTTTGTGGTCAATGTTAGCTCTCCCAATACCCCCAATCTGCGGGCATTACAGGATAAAGAACCCCTGCGTCAGCTTTTGCAAACCCTTCAAGAGCACAACGAGCTACAACGCCCCATTTTATTGAAAATAGCACCCGACTTGAGCCATGAGCAGTTGAATGATATCATCGAAATTGTACAGGAAACTGGAATAGCGGGCGTGATTGCCACCAACACCACCATACACCGCGATGGCTTATGCACGGATACCCATGAAATTGGTGCAGGCGGATTGAGCGGACTCCCTCTACGCACACGGGCTACTGCCGTCATTCGCTACCTCCGAGACCAGGGGCCGGCATCCATGATTATTGTTGGTGTTGGCGGCATCCACAGTCCAGAAGATGCGCAGGAAAAAATAGAGGCGGGCGCCTCATTAGTGCAAATCTACACCGGACTGGTCTATACAGGGCCCACATTGGTAAAAAATATTAATCGGGTGCTCAGGCAAAAAATGAAATAAATCAAATAAAATAAAGTGTCGGCATTTAAATATTTGTAAATCAATTATTTAGATTAGTGAATTGAATTAAAATAATTTTATACATATACGATCCAACCCTTAACAATAAAATTACATCATTTTGGCATAAAAATTTTCTTTAAAGAAACGAATCAACAGAAATTTTTTTTATCTTTGCATTAAATAGGTATATGACTACATCTACCAAGAGCGTATCCGGTTTCTCCCTTATTTAAAACAATCCAAGGCTGGCAATTATGCACGCCAGGTAATTTTTCCCGTGAATGTATCGTTTATAATTACTAAAAACGTGACGTGGAAGTAGTTGTGATGCTATTTTTGCATAAATAGAAGAACGATTTCCATTTATTGCCTGTTTAAGAGTATGTGAATAGGCGTACCGATTGAAAGATCAATTCAAAAGAACTATAAAATTGTGTAAATTTGTTTTTGTGGAGGGGTTGAGGTGTAAAAACCTCAGCCCATCTTTATTTTCAGCCCTTTTCGCTGAGCGCAGCAGCTTTCACCGCCGCCGCCACACGCCAAGCCACCTGCTCATCAAGGCTGGGCGGTATAATTAAATTTCGGTTGGGCTTGGGTACGCATTCGGCAATGGTAAAGGCCGCCGCCATTTTCATTGCCGGGCTTATGCGCTTAGCGCGTGCATCCAATGCGCCGCGAAATACCCCAGGAAATCCCAACACATTATTCACCTGATTGGGTAGATCACTTCTCCCCGTACCCACGATAGCTGCACCACCCCGGTAGGCCTCATCAGGCATAATTTCTGGAATAGGATTTGCCAGTGCGAATATAACAGAATCTTTTTTCATCAATTGTATATCACTGGTTTTGAGTAAATCACCTACGCTTACGCCAATAAAGACATCCGACTCGTGCAACGCATCCTGCAAGGTGCCCTGCACATTGTGCCGATTGGTGAAGTGTAGTGCCGCCTGTTTGGCCATGTTGAGGTCGGTGCGCGCTTGATGGATAATGCCGTGCGTATCGCAAATAATGATATCATTTACATGTACTTTGTAATCATCTCCTTGATAATCAATGCTTTGCAACAGTCGCGCAATAGCGATACCTGCTGCACCTGCGCCATTGATGACCACTTTCATATCCGATAATGGCTTACCGATTACCTTGGATGCATTGAGTAGCGCGGCAAGCACAACAATGGCTGTACCATGCTGGTCGTCATGAAAAACCGGAATTCCGAGATTTTGCAGGCGGGCTTCTACCTCAAAACTGCGCGGCGCAGCTATATCTTCCAAATTGATACCACCGAATACAGGCGCAATGAGGCGTACCGTTTCTACGATTTTGTCCACATCTTGAGTGTCAATGCAAATTGGGAAGGCATCAATATTGGCAAAGCGCTTGAAAAGCAGCGCTTTACCTTCCATGACCGGTATAGCAGCATATGCGCCAATGTTACCCAGCCCTAATACAGCCGAACCATCACTGACGACCGCTACGGTATTGTTTTTGATGGTATAATCCCAGACGGATTCTGGATTTCGGTGAATTTCCATACAGGGTTCGGCTACCCCCGGCGAGTACACTAATGAAAGTTGGTCTTTCGTTTGTACATCAATCTTGGGGGTTATCATAATCTTGCCTTTCAATCGCTTATGCAGCAGTAGCGATTCCTTGAAATAATCTATTTCCATGATGCTTTGGCTTTATTTGTTGTAAAATACCTGTTTCAAAAATGAATGTGGTCTTTTTTGTAAAAAACTGATTTTCAGTATGCTATTGACCATTTATTGAGGGTGATCCATGATCCATAATTGGTGCAAGCTAAATCATATTGCCTTTTATAGAGGCACTCATTTTATAGCGCTTAAAGTAAGAAAAATCTGATAATAAAGCATCTATGCGTTGTTAAAAATCAGGCTAAAACTCTAAACCTTCGATCCATTGGATATGACTTTGTTGCTATTCTATACAGCCATTATCTTACACTCTTTTAGGTGCCAAATATCAGATTTTAGACGAGAGATGGATTTTAGATTACCATCATGACCTATCATATAGAAAAAGCCATAAAAAACTGAAAATCAAGTGTTTGATAGAATTTTAATACGTCTTTTCTATTGAAAATGGCATCACACTATGTTTTGATGTTGAGACTGGATCAGCAGTGCTATAACGTCGTCGTTTGTGCGGGTTCTACCAGATCCCAAAGGTTGCCGTATAAATCTTCGAATACGGCCACTTTTCCGTAGGGTTCTACTGTTGGCTCGCGCACAATGCGTATTCGCTGTGCCAGTAAATGCTGGTAGTCTCGGTCAAAATTATCTGTGTGCAAAAACAAAAACACCCGCCCTCCAGTCTGATTGCCAATGCGACTAACCTGCACATCGTTGGCGGCTTTGGCTAAGAGCAACGCGCAAGCACCAGGGCCCTGGGGGCGCACCAATACCCAGCGTTTTGTGGCACTCAGCGGCGTATCTTCTAATAATTCAAACCCAAGTTTGTGGACATAAAAATCAATGGCTTCATCATAGCCTTTGACTACAATGGCAACCTGCGCTATCATTTGCGGCATTATTTATTTGTTTATTGTGTTGATAATGAGCTATTTACGCGCGCTATGGCAATATTGTTATTTCAGCTACTTGCAATACATCTTTACGATCGCCCCCCAGATGCACAAATGCGACGAGCTTGCAATTAGAAGCGTTCCAATCGAGTGGTAGCGTATAGGTTAGCGTTCGGCTGAGGCTAAGGCCAGCAGACTTGGTTTCAGTAATCGGATTACCATCAAAATTGCTTAGCATATCGCGTAGTACATGTTTGTGTTTGTAGTCTGCTTGCTTACCCAAAGGCGTGAGTTGTACATCTTCTACATCATCTTCGGTGAGGGCTACACTGAGCCGTACATCGGGGTGCGTGAGGGTTTCGAGTATATCCATGCGCACCGTGAGGTCGAGCCGGCGGTTGTTGGGGGTGTACGTTCGTTGCAAATTGAGGCGCACGCGGGGCTTTTCGGCCGCTTCCTGAGCAATGTAGCCTGCCCATTTTGATAGCCCCAGTTGAATACCAAATTCGCCATCAAACCGGTGGCGATTGACCACCGCACTTGGATAGCCAAAAGGCTCCGTGAGCAAGGAAAGTAGCTGATTGCCATCACTCGTTCGGAAGTCGTACTTGCTATCTGGGTAAGGATTGGCAAAGAATCCGGCATGGATAGAAATAGCAATCAGCCGCCCGTTGTACAAGCGCAGCAGATTTTCAATCGCTTCGCTGCCTGCCGGGCAATTGACGCAGCGTACCCCGGAAAACTCTTCAATCAATACTCGCCGAGGCTCTTCCTGTCCAGGATTGTTATTCGGATTGTTGCCAATGGGGTTCACCTCTGGCGGAATTTCTGTGCAAGCGTACAACAGTACGACGAGTGCCAACAACAGATTATTTTTCATGGGTATGTATTTTTGATTTCGCAAGATACGATACAATCCGTTTTTTGCTTGTCAAATAGCCTACAGGAAATAGCAAAATCTCTTTTTAGCGAATTTTCGCAAAATTTTCAAACTAAACCCTTTACAAACTCGTTAAAATAGCATAACTTCGTAGCGAATTTTCGCTAAATTGATTTTCCTGATCAAAAACTAAACAAACTATGTCCGATACATTGGTGCAACAACAAGTGCTCAAAGGAGGCGAATTCATTATCAAAGATACGCCCGCTGCGGATATTTTTATCCCAGAAGATTTCAACGAAGAACAACTGATGGTGCGCGATATGGTGCGCGATTTTGTACACAATGATATTTTATCTAATGCATTACGCATTGAAAAACAAGAGGCTGGCGTCACGGTTGGACTTTTAAACAAAACAGCAGAACTGGGGCTGCTTGGTTCGCACATGCCGCAAGCATACGGTGGCATGGAACTGGACACCAATACGAATACCCTCATCAGTGAGACGTTTGGCCCCTCTGGGGCGTTCACGGTGTCTTATGCCGCGCATACTGGCATTGGCATGTTGCCGATTTTGTACTTTGGCACAGAAGGCCAAAAGCAACATTATCTGCCACGACTGATCTCTGGCGAACTCAAAGCTGCGTATTGTCTCACAGAGCCAGGCTCCGGCTCGGATGCTTTAGCCGCCAAGACCCGCGCCGATCTTAGCGCCGAGGGCAAGCACTACGTACTGAATGGTCAAAAAATGTGGATTTCTAATGCCGGATTCGCTGATATTTTCATCGTATTTGCGCAAGTGGGCGGCAATCAATTCACTGTTTTTATTGTAGAACGCAATAGGCCTGGAGTCACGCTGGGCGCCAAAGAAGATAAGAGGGGCATAAGGGGTTCTTCTACCCGTCAGGTGTTTTTTGAAAACGCACAAGTGCCCGCCGATAATGTACTCGGAGAAATAGGTAAGGGTCACCTGATTGCCTTTAATGCCTTGAATATCGGGCGTTTCAAGCTGGGCGCTATCTGTGTTGGTGGAGCTAAGGCCAGTTGCACGACTGCTGTTCGCTATGCCAATGAGCGAGTACAATTCAAACAACCTATTGCCAATTTTGGCGCTATTCAGTACAAACTAGCCGAACAAGCCATCCGCATCTTCGCGGCCGAAAGTGCGGCCTACCGGATTTCTGATCTGTTAGAAAATCATAAAAATAGCTTGCAGGAAAGCGGTGATAGCTTCGGGGATGCCAATCTGAAAGCAGCCGAAGAATATGCTATTGAGTGCGCCATTTTAAAAGTAGTTGGCTCCGAACTCCTTGATTATGTGGTAGATGAAACGGTGCAAGTACATGGTGGCATGGGCTACAGCGAGGAAGGCACCGCCGCACGCGCTTACCGCGATTCGCGCATCAACCGAATTTACGAAGGCACTAATGAAATCAACCGGATGTTGTTGGTAGATCAGTTGTTCCGTCGGGCGCTCAAAGGTACTATTGACATCGTGGGGCCCGCTTGGGAAGTACAGAAGGAATTGGCTTCCATGCCTGCATTTGGCAAAGTAGAAGGTGCGTATGGCGAAGAACAGCAAGCGGTAAAAGATTTTAAAAAAATCGTACTGATAGTAGCAGGCGCAGGTGCCAAAATGCAAATGGATGGCAAACTCAACCTTAAAGAAGAACAGGAAATACTGATGAATGTGGCAGATATGATTATTGACACTTTTATGGCGGAGTCGCTACTGCTGCGAGTGGAGAAATTGGCATCGGGGGTATCCAAAAAACAGGATCAGGCGGTGTACGATGCGATCTTGCGCACCTACCTGCATGACGCTACCGCCCGCGTTAGCAAGAGCGCTACGGATGCACTGGCTTCCTTTGCGGAGGGGGACTTGCTGCGCACTTTCCTGATGGGCGTGAAGCGCTTCACGAAGTATCCGACACAGAATGTGAAAAACAATCGTAGGCTGATAGCTAAAGTGTTAATCGAAGCGAATGAGTACGCTTTGTGATTGAAAACTTTGCTTGAAGATTATTGATATCTGGCACCGTGCTTTTTACTTGAGTGCGGTGCTTTTTTATGCTTTGTCGCGGTGTGCCTTCTAAGAGGAAGCATTTTAAACAGGCATTGTCATATTTTGGATTATATCCTATCCCTTAATCAAACGGCTTAAAATTTTACAAAATAAAAACTAATGCAAATGCGCATACAGATGCGATCAAACCGTACATAAAAATAGCATAACAAATGCGTAGGTACTGATATTTTTTTGCTAATACAACGCCTAAGTAGTAAAGGTCTTTTGTCATGGAGCTATACAGAAAATCGCTATCCCGAATCATTTCCATCATCCCCCAATGAAAATCTTCCAGGTCCATGTTGTAAAAATTGCCAAAAAAGAGCAAATTCGCACGCTTTTCCTCAATATCGGCGCGGGTCAACTTGTTTTTGGTTACTTTGGGTTGGGTAGCCAGAATGGCAAACACCAGTGCGCCGAGGCACACCGTAAGTAGTAAAATGGTAGGTGCAAGCAGGTACGGACTACTACTGAGGCGCGGCATGAGTGACGTAACGACAATAGAGATAATGATGGCATTAACGCTGAGCATAATGTTCGCCTTATTGTCGGCAATAGAACTCAGGTTAATATGGGTGCGATAGATGTTGCGATACATGGTCTCTACACCACGCCCTAAGTCTAACTCCTTGAGGGTCATGCCACTTTTATCAATGGATTGTTGTAGCTTACGCAGCTTTTTTTCTTCTTTGCGCTCTTTGCGTTCGATATCCTCGATCAGGTCCACCGTATCGGGGTTGATCCGTAGCTTGTGTTTGAGCAATTGCCGGATATGTTTTTGCTTGCGTTTGTCAAAAAGTTCGTGCGCCACCTCCGTATAATAGCTATGGCTATTCATAAAATCCAACTCAAAATTCACCCATTCTACCTCGCTCATCATATGATTTTTGGTCAGCAGCAACTCCTGGCGCAGGCGCGTGCAGTGCTCCCAGTACAATTTGCTCCCCAGATGACTCAGATCGGCATCGCACAAAATGCGCGCTAACAAATTGTCGGGTTCGGCATCGAGCTTGGTCACCTGGATACAGCGCAGCACGATCTGAATATCCGCTTCGGCATAGCCATGAGCTTCCAAAAATGCACGCGCATGTACCCCGCTGCGCTCTTCGTGCCCTTCCGCACCATCGGCATAGCCCACATCATGAAACCACGCGGCAATCAAGAGCATTTCCAATTCTTTATTGCTAAGATCGTAGCCTGCTGCAATCTGACGGGCGGCCTCTACCACTTCTACGACATGCGGAAAATTATGAAATACATACTGCTCCGTGAAATGCGTTTGGTAAAAGTTCTCCACATGTGCGGCTGCGCTGGCAGTGAGCTGATTATGGTGCGTCGTGATCATAATTTGGCATTAAAAATTAATCATGTTTGTGCTGCAAGTGTCTGATAATGAATAATCTATGTTGTTTTATAAAATGATATTTATGCTGCGATGCTCGCTTTAGTTTTTTCAATTTGCAGTGAAAATAGTCAAAAAAGTATAGCCAATGCAACGTAACGCACACGAAAGTTTGCATATTATACAAAATAGGTTCAAAACGAGCGGCTCAGCTACCATTTCATATTATAGAATATCATAATCGTGCCTTGGATTTTTTTTGATTTTACTTTTTTATTTCATGTAACTTATTTGTAATAAACAAGAATTTTATTTTTTGTAAAACTTTGATTTTAAGTGATTTAAAGCTGAATCGGCGACTTTTGAATTATTCACAATTTATTTACTTTTTATAAAAACAAAAGCAGTACACTGCCAAGAGGAAGCATACTGCCGGTGGAAATAATATAGTCGGGTGATAACCTTGCTTAAGCTAAAGTTTCAAATGGACAATTTGGCATCTAATTATTTAATTTTCACGGGGTAACATACGCGCGTGAGCCATTTGCTGGTATCGGGTTCTGTTTGAGGATCAACCACATACTCTTCCCACACCGGCGAGAGTGGTTCCAATTGGTTAGCATTGATGTATTCATCCATAGCATAGTGGGCATTACCAATATCATCATAAGCGCCATAATAGTCAATGGTGAGCAACTTGCCCGCGGGCACACTGATCAATTCAAAGCCGTTTACCTTCAAAGGGGCAGCAACCTCGGCAGCGTAGGCGATTTCCGTTCGCCGATTTTCTTCATCCCAAAGGAAGTAAAGCCCAGTTGGCAGGCCGACAATCTCAGCGCCAGCTTTCTGAGCAGCTTCAAATACGCGCGGCAGGTGCTTGGCGTACCCAGCAGAAAGGTCGTCCATGCTAATGGTTTCGCGGAAAGCGAAAAAATGTTTAACAGGCATATCCATCATCTGGATGGTATAGCCACGGTAGGTTTTGTTTGTTTCTATCATTGTTTTGAGTTTGTTTAATCCTTTTTGATAATCTTTGCCGACCATGCCAGCAATATCAAAGAATAAATTCATCGCATTCATAGGAAAAGGCGTGGTAGTCGAGAAGCCCCAAGCTACTTTGGAGCCACCTGCTACTTCCGTTAGCGCCAGATAGGCATCCGCCTCGCCCTGCCCTTTGAAGCGCAGATGCGTTTCTACGAGTTCGTTGGGTACGATCTTGGTAATTTCCTGTTCACCTACGCCCACTTCCTTATTGCCTGCCCACTTGTAAATAGCGCCCACCGTGCCATCCGCACCGATGATTTCGTGTTTCATATGGGGGTCTAATTCATTCCACGGTGACCAGGTCTGCTGCTGTGCATGATATTGCAGGTAGGGAAACACGATGTTGGGAGGTGCATTGATGACAATGGACTGTTCGGTGCTAACGGTTTTGGGGGCAATAAGGCCAAGCACTAACACGAGCGCGATCAGCCCCACCAGAACGGTGCCAATGATTTTAAGTGCTTTCATAAGAAATGTTTTTTGTTTGAATATGAAAATGTTTTAAGGTACTGCAAATATACCATTTTTTAAAACAAAAAGTTTGTAAAAGGGTGATTTTTTTTCTCACCTCAAACAATTTTTATAATCTTTAATTATAAAATTTTGAAAATCAATTAAATGTAAAAGCAAAAGCGATCAATGATGTTGAGAAAAAAAATGGGTAAGATGGCACCAAGATTTTGTGGAGGCACGTAACAATTGCATATGATCTGTGCGAAAACGATAGAGATTATGGTATGTAATACCATTTACGATTGGCGAAGCCCGATTCCAAATTTTGTAAAGTGTTGAAAAACAAGCCTTTGAGAATAAATAGATACGTCATTTCCAATTGAAAATAGTATAGTATTTACAAAATAAAATTTTATAAAAATTTGAAAGACAAGGCATTGTAAATAAAAGCCCATCCCCTTTAATTGACGAATGTACAATCACATCATCATCGTCAAAAATATCCCAATATCCGACAAAAAAAAATTTACTGCACTTCCCGTCCCCCTTTGAGTTGGTCTTGATACTCCCGGAGGAGCTCCCAACTACCATTAGCTGCAAGTCGTGCCTGAGCAGACCAAGTACTTGGATCGTGGATACGGTAGCTGTCGCCGGCAGTATCCAGAATGGTTTGCAATTGCTCGGTATCGGTTTCGGCGAGGTCTTGCCAAGTATGAATACCCGCGTCTTTGAGTAGCGCTTCAATTTTTGGGCCAATACCTTCGATGATTTTCAAATCGTCGTGATTGTCTGCATAGAAGCCCCTGCTTTCAAAAGCAGCTGGGTGCTGTGCTTTGAGCTGTTGGAGGCGGATCGCTTGTCCAATCCAGTCGTCCTGCTCAATGCGTCCAGGCAAGTATCCTATGGCTTGCGTAAACTGAGCTACATCGGCGCTATCCCATTCGCTGATTTGTTGATACGTATGGATGCCCGCTTCGTTGAGTTTTTGTTCGATAAAAGGACCAATGCCGTCAATGCGGGTGAGGTCGTCGCGTTCAGGATGTTCGCGCAGCAGCGGGTCGTTCAAAATAGCCGGATTGATACCTAATGTAAAAGCCGGTTCTTCCTCTTCTGCTGCTGGCGGGAGGGGCGCGGCGCTACTGAATTCCATGGAGCGTAGCTGCGTGTTGCTCGAACGAAGGTCTAACAGTTCTTCTCGAAGGGTCGTATTTTCGTTTTCTACTCGATTGAGTTTTTCTTCCAATGCCTCCAAGCGGGTGCGCATGGCATTTTGGGTGCTTTGGAATTGAGCCAGATAATCTATTGGGTCTTCTTCCTGCGCGGTGCTGGCCAATTGGGCATTTTCTAACTGTGCATTGCGCTGTTGCAGCGTTTTGATTTCCTGCTGTAGCGTCTCAATGGTAGCTTGTAGTGCAGCTACGGCCGCGGGGTCGCCCTTTTCCATTTTGCGGAGGCGCTCCAATTCGGCATTAGCGGTATAGACCTCATTATACAACTGCGTTTTTTCATCTGCCAGTCGAGCTATTTTCGATTTTTGCTCTTCCACTTCAAATTGTGCTTTCCGCAAATCGGCATCACGCAGACCAAACTCTTCCTGCAAGCGGGTCAGTTCTTCCCTCGCTCTTGCCAACTCTTGCTCTTTGTCGTCTAATGCTTTTTGCAAACGGCGCACCTTGCGGCCGCGTAGCAAATAACCAGCCAGCAGTCCAAAAATAAAAGCAAGAAAGAGCATGAACAGAATGGCATAACTGTCCACAGTGTTAAAATTGGCAAACAAATTATTAATATCCATAATGAGTCGCTTGTTGCAAAGTTATTCAATCAAAAAATTAACGCGCCGATTTTTTTGGCGGCCTTCATCGGTTTCATTCGTGGCTACCGGGCGGCGCTTCCCTTCCGATTTTACCCGAATATCGGCCTTCACGCCTAAGTTGCGGAAATACTGGCGAGCGCTTTCGGCGCGGCGCAGCCCCAGGTTATCGTTGAATTTATCAGAGCCGACATTGTCGGTATGCCCTACGATCGTTAGTTTACTATTTAGTGTTATATCCAGATAGGTCTTTACCGAATCGGCGTACAGGACAAAGGCGTCGCCAGGGCGGAAGACATCCGAGCCAAATTCAAAATTGGCATCGGAAAACGTCATATTGGTAAAGCTAAACTGCACTTTTTCAAACTCGGCAGGCGTAGCCGTAAGGGCATATACTTCGAATGCCAATGGCTCGCGCAGGAGCGAATCTTCATTTTTGACATGGTCTAACGAAATTCGATTTTCGGCGATGCCTCGGCGTATCAATAATTTTCGTACCACATCGGCACGCGCAACCCCTCTATTTTCATAAAAACCAGCCTCTTTGCCGCGCTCGCCTTCGTGCCAAGCACCCGTGATGGTGAGGTTCTTCTTTGGGAATTGCTTCAGATGGGCAGCCAGGGTATCCAAAAAATCGTCATTGTTAGCATTCAGGCGTGGGCTGATGCGGGTACTATCGAGCGCAAACTGGTCGTAGCCTTCCAAAATAGCGGTATCGGCTTCCAAGAGGCGTAGGGTTTTTAGGCGTGTATCTTCTTGCGCCGCAGGGGTCCCGCCACACAAATGGCGAATTTCGCACACGTAATACCAGCGGGCAAACAGCGCGTACACACAGAATAGTAGGAAAACGAGCAGCACTCTCATACAGCAAGGTTTACTTTGACCGTTTAAAAGTACGGTTTTCGCGGAGTTCAACAAAAAAGTTGCGCTTTTTTTTGAAATGGTGGGTCCGGCCGAAGAAGCTGTTGGCAAACAAATCGCGAAGCGCAGCTTGTGATGACAGCATAATTGCCGGGCCAATTTGAAGCTCCAAAGCATTTACAATATCTCATTGGCTAATTTTTAAAGTTCTTGTAATCAATATTTTATGAAAATTGTGGGTGATATTTGTATTTAAAAACAAAAAACAGGGCATAAATTATGAAACTTCGATGTACCTCTGGTAGCCTGCGCTTGCGGGTACGCAAGTCGGATGTAGCACAGCTACGCACAGCAGGTGTTGTACGAGAATCACTTTATTTTTTTGATAATCAGGTTTTTATGTTTGAATTAATGGTTGCAGATGTTACCGATATTCACAGCACATTTGAACAGGGTTGCATCACGGTGCGGCTGCCACGTTGTCTCGCTCAACAGTGGATGGACAGCAACGAGGTAGGGCTGGAGTGCCATGCGCCCTTGCACATTTTGATTGAAAAGGATTTTCCGTGCCGCCATACCAATACAGACGATCGGACGGATACTTTTTACGAATTGGAACCCTAACGGGAATTATTTTTATGTTTACTTAGTTTTAAAACAAAACTAAGTAAACATTTCAACTTATCTTTGCGTTCAACAAGAACGAATTAAGTTCATTTCATTATTCAAAACCAATAGCCATGAATGCCATTGCCGATGCGGCCCAACAGTTAGAAACCAAAGGTTACCTTGGGATAGATGTGGATCCGACACTCGACCTCACGGAAGCCATTCAGCGCTTGAAACGCGAGAAAAATGCCGTTATTTTGGCGCATTATTATCAGGAATCGGAAATTCAGGATGTAGCGGATTACATTGGCGACAGCTTGGGCTTGTCGCAGCAGGCCGCCAAAACCGAAGCCGATCTGATCGTATTTGCTGGGGTGCATTTCATGGCGGAAACGGCGAAGATACTCAATCCACATAAGAAGGTGCTACTGCCCGACCTCAAGGCTGGCTGCTCGCTGGCTGACTCCTGCCCAGCACCTTTGTTTCGCAAGTTCAAAGAAAAATACCCCGACCATGTGGTGGTGAGCTACATCAATTGCACAGCAGAATTGAAAACGCTGACCGATATTTGCTGCACATCCACCAATGCCGTACATATCATCGAAAGCATTCCACCTGAGCAACCCATTATATTTGCGCCGGATATTAATCTTGGTAAATATTTGGTAAAGAAAACCGGTCGTGACATGGTGCTATGGAACGGTACCTGCATGGTGCATGAAATTTTTTCCGCCGAAAAGATTGCCAAACTGCGCGCACGCCACCCCGAGGCGCTATTCATTGCCCACCCCGAATGTGAGCCGCACATCCTGGAAACGGCTGATTTTATTGGCTCCACCACGGGTTTGTTGAAATTTACCATCCATAATCCGGCTCAGGAATTTATCGTAGCCACAGAAGCAGGTATCTTGCATCAAATGCAAAAAGCATCGCCTGATAAGTTGTTTATACCTGCTCCGCCCAACAACAACTGCGCTTGCAACGAGTGCCCGCACATGAAGCGCAATACGATGGAAAAATTATATCTTTGCATGGAATATGAATTGCCAGAAATCCTATTGCCCGACTGGATCATCGAGCAGGGGCGCGCTTGCATTGATCGAATGCTCGATATTTCGGCAAAAGCTGGTTTGAATAAAGATTAACGATAATTTTTTAAAAATGATAATCAGTTACTTGCGGGTAAATTATACCCTTTTCAATTGAAAATGACGCATTTGTTTATTCTCAAAGCCTTGTTTTTCAATGCTTTACAAAATATAAAATCAGACCTCTAAAATCGTAAATGGTATTAGTGCTATTTTTAGCATAGGCATTACCCAATCAGTACATACGACGGAGGCGCACCGACTTGATTGCAAAAAGTATCCTATGAACATAGCTGCGACAACATTAGATATGCCTGGCATTATAGCTGAAGCCGGCGAACAAGTACTGCTCACCTTTGATAAGCATCAGGACAACCGATTGGTTTTTCATAGCTATGCCCACACGTACCAAGTGGTGCAGCGCACACTGGAGCTTTGTACCAAAACCGGCGCCGACTCAGAAACCACAGAAATCGCGGCATTGGCGGCTACTTTTTTGCACACGGGCTACCTGTTTGATTACAACAATTACGCCAGCTACAGCCTCGACCAAGTGCAGCGGTTTATGGCTTTGCGCAATTATGCAGAAGCCAACCAGCGCAAGGTGCTTCGTTGCCTGCAAACCATTACAGCCAAAAATACACCCGTAACGCTGGAAGAAAAAATACTTGCCGATGCGGGGAGTACGGTGTGGCTGGCGGCATTTGAAACCCGTAGTCCGCTGCTCAAGATAGAACGCGAGTTGATGCAGGGGCACATTTTTTCCCGTTTGCAGTGGGCTAAGCTCCAATTCCAGTCTTTGTTGGAGCTGCGCTTGTACACGCATTTTGCCAAAACGACTTTCGAGCCGGTGCTGGGGCAGTGCATCCAGGCGCAGAGCGCAGCCATTCAAAAACTCGAACGCAATGCTGCCGCGCCGCCGCCGGAGCGTTTGTTTCAAGGGCTGGAGGATGCACCCATACGCGCTGTACAAACCTTTTTCCGGTCGAATTATCGCAATCACATCAACCTGAGCGCTATTGCTGATAATAAGGCAAACATTATGATTAGTGTCAACTCCATTCTCATTAGTGTGCTGATTTCGATTTTGTCGTATCGCAATATGGCGGACACAACCCCCCAAGTGGTGCTGCCAGCTGTTATTTTTCTAGTGACTGGGCTGGCTTCGCTGATTTTTGCGGTGCTATCGGCGCGCCCAAAGGTGACATCACTCAATAATCGAAATATGCAACTGGTTGAAAAACAACGAAATATCGTGTTTTTTGGCAATTTTGTGATGCTGGAACCAGAAGAATACGAAGAGGCAATGGATGCTATGTTTCGCGATGGCGAACTGCTGTATGGCAACTTGGTGCGCGACCTGTATCATTTAGGTAAAGTATTGGATAAGAAATATCGCTATCTAACGGTTTCTTACAATGTATTTATGCTTGGTTTTGTGGCAACTGTACTTACTTTTTTGATTTTATTGTTTTTACAATAAGTCGGAAGCGATTGTCCGTTTTGTAAAAAAAAGCCGCGGACAACGGATTCATAGTGGCAAGGAGGTGAAAAATACCAATAGGCGTTGTATTTTCGTTGCGTACCAAATAGAAAGCGGTATAGCATTAAACATTATGAGCCAGGAAGCAAATCAGTCTAAAATCAAGCATATCGCTATTGCCGGCAACATCGGCGCAGGCAAAACGACGCTCTGTACACAATTAGGTAAACATTTTCAGTGGGAAGTACACTACGAATCTACCGAAAATAATCCTTACCTCAGCGATTTCTATCATGACATGCAGCGCTGGTCGTTCAATTTGCAAATTTACTTTCTCAACAGCCGGTATCGGCAGGTGCTGAAGATTTTGCATGGCGACAAAACCGTTATCCAGGATCGCACCATTTACGAGGATGCGTATATCTTTGCGCCTAACCTTCATGACATGGGCTTGATGTCATCCCGCGATTTTAACAACTATTTCGACCTGTTCAAAACGATGTCCTCCCAAATTCGGCCGCCGGATTTGCTCATTTACTTGCGGGCGGGCATCCCGACGCTGGTAGCACACATCCAGTCGCGTGGGCGTGAGTACGAAGGCAGCATGAGCCTCGATTATCTGAAGCGCCTCAACGAGCGTTATGAGAATTGGATTAGTAACTACGAGGAAGGGCGCTTGCTGATCATCAATGCCGATGAGCTTGATTTTGAACAAAATAAAGAAGACCTCGGCAAGGTGGTGAATAAAGTGCAGGCCGAGTTGCATGGTTTGTTTTGAGTATGTTCAGTTTTCCAGTAAGCGTTCTAAGTAGTGATAAGCAATGCCAAATTGTTGCTTGATATTTGCAAGTTGAGCAGGCGCATCAGGATTGGGTTTGTGCTTCAAAGCGGTGATCATGAGGTTTTTATTGGTGTGCTCGGTAGAAACGAATTCGAATACTTTGGTTTTGTATCCTTCCGCTTCCAGAATCAATGCGCGCATTCCGTCGGTGAGTAGTTCGGCCTGTCGCTCTTCCAAGATGCCATGTCGCAGAATAGGCTGCATTGCTTCATGCCTTTGCATTTGTTTGCGAATTTGCTTGTGGCAGCAAGGTGCTACAATGATAAGTTGGGCCCCAGCTTTTATACCTTTGGCTATCGCCAAATCGGTAGCGGTATCGCAGGCGTGTAAGGCAATGAGCACGTCTATGCGGGTAGGCTGAAAATCCTCAATATTCTGAGCGATAAATTGCAACTGTCGAAAATCATTGTTGCGCGCAAGCTCCCTACAAAAAGCTACAAGTTCAGGGCGTATTTCAATGCCAGTAACGTGTACATCCAGCCCCAGCGTATGCGTGAGGTAATCGTAGAGTGCGAATGTTAAATACCCCTTGCCCGAACCCATATCCACCACATGCGCCCCCGGCGAAAGTGACGTTTGCTGCAATTGTGCGTCTATAATTTCGATGTATTTGTTAATCTGTCGAAATTTTTTTTGCCCGGAAGGCAGCACCCGACCATCAGCGCCAGTAATGCCCATGTCGTGCAGATAGCGCTTATCGGAAGCTGTT
Organism: uncultured Saprospiraceae bacterium; assembly: GCA_937872405.1. Classification (GTDB taxonomy): domain Bacteria; phylum Bacteroidota; class Bacteroidia; order Chitinophagales; family Saprospiraceae; genus JADJNW01. The sequence goes on from CALMSP010000311.1 coordinate 23,464, forward strand.
TCCAGCGGGCGTTTTTTGGCCAGGTCGTGTGCAGTTTGGGGGGCGTCGGTATGGCTTGGCGCTTTGGTGTACAGCCGAGGCTGGCGTTTTTTGTTGTATTGAATAAAAAAATCCCCTTGAGTCGTGTAGAGATCGCCGTTGAGAAAATCATGCCCCAGCCAAAGCCCTATCAGCCCAGCACCCTCCACAAAAGAGTGGTTTTGGGTTACATCTTTGGTCGCGTAACGCAACGTAAAAGAAAGGACGGGGCCGCTTTTGATATGCACGATACGCGCATATATGTTTTTCAGATCAGTCATTTTGGTGGCTGGGCGACTCAGCGTCAGGCGCACAAAGGTCTGGTCAGACAAGCTGGCTTGCAGGGTCTGTAAAAAAAATTCGATTGCTTCGTTATTCAACATAAGTATTTGAGTAAGAATTTTAACAATCGCATAACAGAATTTGTTACAAATTTGCAGTAAATTATCCGTTGTATAAACTGGTAAAAAGTGCAATAGACACGATCATGCAGTTTTAACAAATGATCATTAAAAACGACTGATGAAAAAGTTAGCCTTGTTTTTGGGGATGGCCTTGCTGGCGCTACAGGCGCATGCGCAGGAGGTGGGCAAAATACAAGTGGATGGCAAATTGTATCCTTACATTGTAGATGATTGCGGCGACACCGTCATCGTCGCGCATTTGGATCGCGTGTCGGTCTCCTCGCCCCGTACATTCAATAGCGATGAAGAGTACAAAAAGTACATGCGTTACCGTCGGGCGGCAACCATCGTTTATCCGTATGCCGTAGAGGCCATTAAGGTATTCCGACAAATGGAACAGGAAACTGATGAAATGCGGCGTGGCAAACGCAAGAAATATGCTAAACATTTACAAAAAGATCTCAAGGAGCAATTTGAAGACCCCCTCAAGAAGCTCACGCGCACGCAGGGCTTTGTACTAACCAAAATGATTGAGCGCGAGTTGGATACGCCCATTTTCAACTTGGTGAAAGAACTGCGAGGCGGCGTCACGGCTTCGTATTGGAATACCATGGGGCGATTTTATGGCTACAAACTAAAAGATGGCTACACAGAAGGGGAAGACCGCATCTTAGATATGGTACTTGATGATTTTGATATTTCCTACCGAAGTGCTCGAAAGTAGCAGCATATGCAGGAAATAAATAGCGTTTATCGAAGTATCTGCCGACGCCAGGTGCGGCTAAGTTAAAAAAATCGTAATTTTGTGTTTATTTTTGAAAAAAGCATTTATAGCGGGAAAAACCGGGATTTTTAAATGTCTAAATATTAATTACCGTTGAAATTACACCCTGCACCGTCCGATGCAATATTGGTAGAGCGGTCGAAGCAAGGCGATGAATCAGCTTTCCGTTTGCTGGTCTGCCGCCATGAATCGCAGATACGCTCTATTGTAATCGGGATGCTGGGTGACACCGCAGAAGCCGACGACGTAGCACAGGAGGTCTTCATCCGATTTTATCGCTCCTTAAAGGATTTTAGAGGAGAATCAGCCCTGTCCACCTACTTGAGCCGAATCGCTATCAACCTTTCACTCAATGAGATAAAACGACGGGAAACCCGCTACATGCGGGTGACGGTGCTCAATGGAAACGAAGTTGGGTCTGATAAAGTGGATGCCGGTATGGACCCCGAAAGGCAGGATATAAAGGATGCCGTGCATAAGGCCCTAAAAATGCTGGAGCCGGAATTCCGCACCGTGATTGTGTTGCGCCTCATTGACGGGTATTCGGTGAAGGAAACTGCCGAGATCTTGCAATTGCCGCAGGGCACGGTCGCTTCTCGGTTGGCACGGGCACAGGAAAAACTCAAAGACATCCTTAGGAAGTGGGATATTGTATGAAACACTATATTGTAAGCACTGAATAGATAATTCCGGGACATGAGAAAAGTAATGATTCCCCTTTTATTGCAATCACTTGACGGTGAATTGAACGCGCAAGAAAGCGCCAACTTGCAAGCTGCACTTAGCGAATCGGAAGACTTGCGCCAGGAACAGGCTGCACTTTTGCGTACCCGCGAATTGGTGGCTTCGCTCCACACGGATAGCGATGCTGATTTTGCCAATCGGGTCATGCAAAAATTGCACCTGCGCCACGAACGCGGCTTCCTCGCCGATGTGGCATCGTTATCTCCCAGAGTGGCGGCCGCCTGTATTATTTTTATAATGATAGCGCTGCTGGGCATCTATTTTTATGAAGGTAAAAATGGCTTGCGTGGCGATGCTTTTGTGACGGGTGTGGAAGAACTGGCTCCTGATGTGCTGCCGGAGGATACTTACACGACGCTGCGCACTGACCCTAAAAAACAACGCGAAAAAGAATTGCGTGATCCGCCAAAATCCAGTCGCTTAGAATAACGAACCCGCATCTGCTAACCGAAAACAAACATCCAATCCCTACAATCGCACCAGCCACCAAATGTCGGTGAGAAGGGCCTTAGCGGGCATGTCGGTATATTTAGTATTTGCCTAAAGTAAACACGAGTTGTAATTTTTACAACTGCTTGATTTTGATAAGTTTAGAGGCTATTGCAGGATGTGTGTATCAATTATTATGATGTCGTTTTTAGCTAAATAGGATGAATTAAAATTCTGGTTTTAAATGGTTTATAATATCATAAATCGTATAAGAACCCTGTTCAAATTGTCAATTTGTTTTGATTATGAAAACATTCAAAATAACATTAGCCATCGTAAGCCTGCTATGCGCCGGATTTATTGCTGGTTTCTACACCAATCGCTTGCTGGTGCAGCAGAAGATTAGTAGAGTAGCCAATATGCGCTATGCCGATGGACTCAAAGCCAGCATTTTTGAAAAAATACATGCCACGCCAGAGCAACAGGTGCTATTAGACCCCGTGGTGGAAAAATATGCCGAAAAAATAGCCGCCGTACACGAAGAATCCCGCAGTCGCCGCCGTGGGCTGATGGATTCCATGCGCCATGAAATAAAAGATTTTATATCAGCACAACAGCTCAAGCAATTAGAAAACTTCTGCGACCGGTACTACCGCTATCGGCAGCCAAATCCGCCTCGGGTTGCTTCGGATAAAACCAATTGATGACGAGCGCGACTAATGAAAAACGAGGTGCAGCACTGCCAGCGAGGTGAGCAATCCGATACCAACCTGCGCTACCCCTGGCGAATCGTAACGGATCAGATCGCGCCAATGATGCCAGCCGTGGCGCCAGGCAGAGACACTCACGATGCTCAGTCCAATGAGAATTACCCACATCGCGCGTACAAAATAATTCATACCTGGAAAGCAGGACAGAATAATCAGATGTAATGGAATTGTAAATAAAAAAGCAAAAAGCGCTAATTTATGATTGGGAGCCATCATAAAACCGGCAGAACAAATCAATACCACCATGCCACAGTTAATATAATAGCGCAGTTCGTTCAAGGTATGGGTAAAAGCCGTACCCGGATTGGCAAACTTAATATACAGTAACACAAAACCCATCGTAACGCCTGTGATCAGGGTCAGTACAATCGTATTACGCCCAGCGGCTACCACTTGCGCGTCAGTGGCATGTTTGCGCAAGTAACCTTTGTAAATATCCACCGACCAAAGCGTGGCCAGCGAATTAAAAGTGGAATCTACGGTACTCATTAATGAGGCGAATAAAGCGCAGAGAATCAACCCTTTAACGCCCGTCGGCAGATAATTGGCAACTAAATAGGGAAATGCCATATCTGGCTCAGGTAGTTGCCCGCCTTCCAGAATGCCCGCCAATGCAATACCCGGCACGACAATCACTACCGCCATGACGTACTTCAATACGCCACCAACCATTAGCCCGATTTGTGCTTCGCGCAAATTTTTAGCAGCTAAAGAACGCTGCATCACGGTTTGGTCGGCGCACCAATAGTTGATATTCAACAAAAATAAGCCAAAAATATGTATCCACGGCAGGGTTGGATGATCGGCGGGTAAATGCAATTGCATCAATTCGGGCGTTTTTTTTTTACAAAATCTCCTACCAACCAGATTTGGGGTATATACGGGCACAACCCCTAAA
>CALMSP010000312.1 GCA_937872405.1 uncultured Saprospiraceae bacterium
GCTTTCGCGGCAGTATCGTGTGGCGGTATTATGCGTTGGGCCGAAAAACATTTAGCGATTTTAATAAATGGTAGTCGTTTATTTTAATTATTGGTTAATACCCACCTTCCAATATCTCAATATCTCAATATCTGATATCTCAATATTTCAAAAGCCATCATCGGAATGCACGAATGGCATCGGCGTTGTTGCGCTCATAAGGCAGGCGTAAGAATTCCATAGAGCCGGGCTTCACCTGAATGAAAAAATTATACGTGCCGCGCGTGGGTTGCGCGCTCACGCCCATGTCCCAGCAATGAAGGTCGCGGGAGAAAGAAACGGAAGGGTAGGTGAAGTCTTTACGAACAAAATCATAACCAAAATTGCCGATCCCGATGCGCCAGTTTTTGCTGAGTTGTATATTACCTTGCACGTTGATGCTATTGAGCGAGAGGTCAAATTCGGGTTCTCCACTACGGGCATTGGTATTCCAACCCAACACAAAGTTGTGATTGACGCTAAAATTTTCAAACAAGCTAAGAAAATCTTCTTCTGCTACCGATCGGCGTTGCTGAGGCTGGGCGCGCAAGTCTTCTACAACTTCTGGCTCCTTCCCCTGAAAAATTTCGCGGATTTTGCCTATAGTTAGGCTGGTATTAAACCGCAGATTCGCATCAGAAAACCGAAGCACCTTACCCGTTTCCCGCCAGTACAAGCGATCCACTTTTACCAAAGTACCCCGACCGTTATCCGCCAGGGCATAAGGATCAAAGCGCACCAGCGCGGAGAAGGTAGTCACACCTTTAAAGAAGCGCGTTGTGCCGCTCATGGAAAGCGGACTCCATTTGAGCGAATCAGCAACCATATTATAAAATCCATTGACAATGAGGTTGTCGAATAGCTTTATTTTACGGTCGGCAGTGTCTTTCCGAATTTTAGCTTCAAAAATATTATTGATGCCATAATTAATCGCCATTTGCGGCCCACTCGGCGGCGGGCCTCCATAGATGCCATTTTGAAAAATAGAATATTGTTGTAGTTCGTCGGGAAAGCGAGAATCGGCTTGCACGAAGCGGAAATAATTCAAATTTGGATTCAGATAATCCGGCGAAAAAGAGAGCGACGTATTGATTTTAGCCACATGACGCAGGCCGCGTAGCCATCCTTTTCGGAATTGCATCGTGCCAAACAATTGGGTGTTGAGGCTTAGGCTGAGAGAATAGGTTCGGAAAGGCTGAAAGCCAGCGCGCCGACTATCGTTGATTTGGCCAAACCGAGTAGTATCACGAATGACGGTAAATTCTGTACCATCTGCATTGGATAGTGTATCAAATCGAATGGTTGGGGTAGGGTCGAATTCGCGCAGCAGCGATTGAAAATACCACACTTCGTCATAATTGACATTGGGGTTGAGGTTGAAATATTTGAACAACTTAAAAGATGTTCCACTCGTTGCTGTTTGCTTGATGCCGTACTGCGCGTCTTCCAGCGTCTGGCGGGAGAAGAGTGTAGTATCGGTTGTCCGGAACGTATTGCGTGCCTCGGAAGTATAGCGCAGGGTAATCGTTTCGTACCATTTTTCCTGACCTGCGCGTTCCTTGCGTCGAAGCGGATAGAGCGTTTGTGTCTGAAATTGCAAATTTGGGAAGTTAATGTTTACTTGGTTATTCAGGGTATTCTGGGAGTGATTGAAGCTGGCGCTGAAGTTGATTGGCTTATCTTGCCAGACTTTATTAAAAGCAAAGTTGGAGTTGAGCTGGTTATTTAATACATTTTGTGCGTCATTAAAAACACGCTGCCGATAATTATTTGATTGAATATTAATCGAGCCGCCAATAGTAATGCTCGGATGCGCCGAACGATCCTGCCGGTGCGACCAAGAAAAAAGAATAGACTGGGGGCGGGTGATATTACCTTCATTATCTTCATTATACAACTGTTCGAAGCCGAGCCGCAGATCACCATTGTATTTGTAGCGTTTGCGATATTGCGAAGCAGCGGTTACACCCCAACGCCCTTTCAGGTACAAATTGGAAGTGACTGAAAGGTTGAAATGATCGCCCAGCGGAAAATACCAGCCAATATCGCGCAGGCCAAAGCCCCACTGCGGTGAGTATTCATAATCGCGAGGAAACAGCAGCCCCGTGCGGCGCCCTTTGGATAAAGGAAAGAAGCCAAACGGTAGCCATAGGGGCGTCGGTACATCCATAATGCGCAGATTGGATGGTCCAACTACTACCAACTTATCCGTGATGACCTTTTGTTTGTTGCTATATACCCCAAAATGTGGCTCCGGATGCGTGCAAGTGGTAAAAATAGCACCAGAATTGTAACCAATATTTTGAATACCCATAGTAAATTTGGAGCGGGCACCAATGACGATTACATCATTTTGCTGCGTGACCACCCGATAGACCAATGCTTTCCGCGTCTGAAAATTATAGCGTATAGAATCTGCATTGAACACCTGGTCGCGGTCTTTAAATATGGGTAATCCTTGCATTTTTCCGGTGCTGTCGGGCAGGCCAGATGCGGTCACAATACTGGAACCCCAGTCTAACACAATAAAATCAGCTTTCAGTTCTATGGTCGTATAATTCACTTGCGCTTCGCCATATAGATACACCCGTCGGGCGGTTACATCAAAAATCATAGAATCACGGGACTGATAATCCACTTTTGCATCGAGTGAATCGCGCGAATACCTTACGGTAATGGCTACGCTGTCGGCGCCAATATCAGATATGGTAAAAAAGGTATCTGTTTTGACCGTATCGGGTAGGGTAGTGGGGGGTACTGTATCCTGCTGGGGTACAGGTACGATAGGGCGCTGGGCTACCGCTGAAACAACGGAACACAACAAGACGAAGAATAATGCCGGGTAAACGATTGTTTTCAAGTGATTATTTATGTTATTTTGTATCACATTTGCACAAACAATGCGTTTTACCTTGTTGTTGGCGCATCGTTATTCATATCATAAAAAGGACGCTCAGAAGCGGTTTCTTGAAAATTTTAGAATACTAGGACTATGTTGACAACTACTTTGATTGCATTACAAACGTTCCTACATACCTTGCTGCCGCCAGTAGGAGCGGAGTTTAACATTTCTTTAGATCAAGCGCCACGCTATTTTGGGCAACGGACATTAGAAGCCATTCAACCCGCTGATTATCAAATTATTGAAATCAAAAATAGGGACCAACCGGCGCAAATAGTTGGCAAATTTATTAAAGAAAGCCAAATTGGCGAAAAAGATTATCAGATAAAAACAATTGTGTTAGACCCTGGACACGGCGGCCACGACCCTGGGTGCTTAGGCGCTGGCACACAGGAAAAGCATCTGGCTTTGGCGATTACCAAAAAACTGGCAGCGGCCTTGCGCACGCAATACCCAGAAATACGCATAATCATGACCCGCGAAACGGATGTGTTCGTGCCACTGCACGAGCGCGCTCGCATTGCCAATCAAAATGATGCCGATTTGTTTATTTCTATTCACTGTAATTACATGCCTGGAAGCAGTGCTACCAAGGGTTCGGAGACTTTTGTTATGGGTTTGCATACCGCCGATCATAACCTGAATGTAGCCAAGCGCGAAAATGGGGCTATTCTGCTGGAGGATAATTATCAGCAGCATTATGATTTTGATCCCAACTCGCCAGAAGCCCACATTATGCTTAGCATGTTTCAAAATGCCTTTTTAGAACAGAGCATCCTCTTGGCAGAAAAAATAGAAGCCCAGTTTCAAAATTATGCCGGTCGGAAAAGTCGAGGTGTAAAACAAGCCGGTTTTTACGTCTTGAAAGCAACAACCATGCCCAGCGTGTTGATTGAAACCGGTTTTTTGAGCAACCGCGAGGAAGAAAGTTTCCTTAATACTGATGAAGGGCAGCAAACTATTGCCAACGCAATTTTTAATGCCTTTGCATCCTATCGAGCCATTGCGGAGCAAGGTTTTGGTCGTTCTAATGCTTCCACGATCGTGGCCGAGCGACCAGCCAGCGCGCCGCAAGTGGTACGTGTGCGCGAGACAACACCCCCTCCACCGGTGGACGGGCGCATTGACCCAAAACCGATGCCCGAATCGAACCGACTCCATACATTGCCAACCAGCAGTTCCATACAGTTTTGTGTGCAGATAGCTGCTGCATCCAAGCCAGTAGATCTTACTCGGCAGCCCTGGAGTCAACTGCCTTATCCGGTAGAATTGGTGCGGGAAAGTAATTTGTACAAGTATCAAGTGCGCGGATTTAATGATTGGAACGCCGTTCAGCGTGCGAAAAGTGATTTGCAAATGCACTTTCAGGATGCTTTTGTGGTTGCTTATAAAGATGGCGTGAAAATATCCATAGAAGAAGCGCGCAAAGTGCTGGGGTATTGAAGGGGCTGTGGTCTATTTTACGTAGTGAAGTCCAAAAAATATATACCTTTGAGGCTGTGAAAAAAAACCGAGTGTTATGTCAAATGAAGTAAAAATCGGCATACTTGCCGTCGTTACCTTAGCCCTTTCGCTTTGGGGATACAAGTTTATTATGGGCAGAAATGCCTTAGCCTCTTCCAATTTATTTTATGTAGAATATAAAAATGTAGAGGGGTTGCAAAAAGCGACGCCCGTGCGCATTAGTGGTTATGATGTGGGCGTGGTTGCCAATTTGTATTTAAAATTGGACGACCCCGAACGCAAAGTAGTTGTCGTGCTCGATTTGCGTAAAGGCATACAAATACCCAAAGACACGAAAGCCACAATTGTTGCGACTGGGTTTATGGGAGGCAAAGCCATTGTACTGGAATACGATCGCCCCTGCACAGGTGATGATTGCGCCAAAAGCGGTGACTACTTGCGCGGCGAAACAAAAGGAATGCTCGCTTCTATGCTCAGTACCGACAACGCACAGGCGTATGTGGATATCGTGAAAAGCGGCTTGCAAGAGGTGATAGATACCCTCAATCGCGAGCTGTTGAGCGAGGGTAGTTCTTCTCCTATCGCGTTGACGTTCAAAGATTTGCAGAAAACGATGGCAAATTTAGAATCAGGTACCGCTCAATTAGATGGACTGCTGCAGCGTTCTTCCGGCAACATCGAACGAACCTTGCAGGATATGTCCATATTAACCAGTACGCTTCGCGCCAGCAATGATAAAATTAAGGGTATCTTAGCTAATGCCGATAAAATTTCCGCCGACCTGGCTGCTGCCGAATTAAAGCAAACCGTGCTGGATGTCAAGCAAACCATTACGAGTTTAAATAGCACGATTGGCACTGCCGAAACCACGCTCCAAGGTGTAAGCGCCACCCTCAATCGAATCAACCAAGGAGAAGGTACGCTTGGCAAACTATTGCAGGACGATGAACTGTACACAGAATTAAAAATGATGAGCAGTAACATTGATTCCTTAGTAACCGATTTTCAAGGGCGCCCTTATCGCTACATGCCTCTCAAGAGCCGGCGAAAGGTGCAAAAATATGACCGCCAAGATGCGAAAGAAAAGCCACAGACCGCTGCCAGCAATTAAAGCAGAGGCTATTCGAAATCGCTACAACGAGATGGGTGTGGCGGCCTACTATGACCAACACGGCTGCAATTATCAGAATCCGCATTTCGATGCTATTCATACTTTATTGCTACAAAATAGACATCGGATTGACTATACCCAAGCACTCGATTTTTGCTGCGGCAGCGGCGAGGTCAGCCAAGTCTTAGCAAGCATGGGCTATCCTCTGCCAATAGCTACGGACCCTTACACCGGCGAAGCCTATCAACGACGCATAGGACGAACCTGCCTCGATCTATCTTTTTATGATGTAATATGCGGCAAACTTCAAGGTCAGTTTTCGTCAGTTATATGCAGTTTTGCTATGCATCTTTGTCCTCCCAGACAACTCTTTCCACTTGTTTTTCAATTATTTCAATGTACAAAACAGGTCGTTGTACTGACGCCGCATAAGCGCCCCGAATTAGAAAAATTGGAGGGTGTGTGCCTTGAATTTACAGACTATACCCTAACCACACGCGGCAAGAAGGTCTGGCTCAAAGCATTTCGGCAGGCAATTGCCAATTGAACATGTTTTTCTGATGGACGCCAACGCACCTGCTAATTTTAAGGGCGTAACGTTAACTTTACGGCTCTAAAAATCATCGTACATGACAACTTCTTCGGGCAAAACGCGCTCGCCGCTACTCATCATTTTTCTGACGGTATTCATTGATTTGCTGGGCATTGGTGTCATTATTCCGGTCATTCCGGCTTTGTTCTTCGAGCCAACGAGCAGTTTTTTTCCAGCATCGGTGAATACCGAACAGCGCTCCATCTTATACGGCTTGCTCATTGCCGCTTATCCCATGCTACAGTTTTTTGGAGCACCCATGCTGGGGGCACTATCGGACCGATACGGACGTAAGCCCATTCTGTCTTTATCATTGTTGGGTACCATGCTTGGCTATCTATTATTTGCTTGGGCTATTTTGAATCAAAATATCTGGTTGTTATTTATCAGTCGCGCGCTACCGGGATTTACGGGTGGCAATATTGCCATTATTTTGTCATCTATTTCGGATGTAAGCGATGCACAATCCAAAGCCAAAAACTTCGGACTGGTGGGCATGGCCTTTGGGCTGGGTTTTATATTGGGCCCTACCATTGGAGGTATCCTCGCAGACAAGTCGGTTGTGAGTTGGTTTAATGCTGCTACGCCGTTTTGGTTTACTGCTGCGCTGACGCTACTCAACGTATTATTAGTGCAAGTGCGCTTCCGCGAAACGCTCCAACAGCGCCGACTCTCGCCCATTAATCTATTCACCGGATTCAGCAATATTGGTCGAGCTTTTCGGATGCCCAATCTGCGTGCTATTTTCATGGTTATTCTGCTGCTTTCGTTAGGTTTTACCTTCTTCACCCAATTCTTCTCGGTGCTGCTTATTCAAAAATTTAGTTTTACCGAAAAAAATATCGGCTTACTATTTGGCTGGATCGGTATTTGGCTGGCGCTTACTCAAGGCGTGCTAGTTCGCATCCTCAGTCGTCGGTTTGCTTCCGCAAATGTTATTGCCGTTTCCATGCTCTTGCTTTCTATTGCTTTAGCGATGCTGCTATTACCAGACCAAAGTTTTTGGTTTTACCTACTCAATCCACTGGTAGCTATTGCCCAGGGCACTACAGCGCCCAACCTCACGGCCGTTGTATCTGAGCAGGCAAACGCCGACCAACAAGGTGAAATACTCGGTATCAACCAGTCTATGCAATCCCTGGGGCAGATTATACCGCCGCTGATTGCTGGTTACCTGAATACTATTGATGGCAGGCTCCCCATCGCTACCGCCGCCGTACTCACACTATCGGGCTGGTTGGTGTATGTGCTGGTATTCAGAAGACGATAACCTGCTATTAGCCATATATTTATAATTTATATAACATTGATTATGAGGTATTTAAATCTGAATTAACGCTACAGAAAGGCGCCCAATGAGTACCCGCTGCCGAAGTGCCCCAACGGTATTTTACAAAAGTTTCGTATCATATTATGTAAGCTCCGATAGAATTGGTACTTTTACAGATTATTTTTACAAAAGAAATCATACCCATCATATGAACTATTCTATTGATAAACAAGAACACTATGCCGTGATGCGCTTGGAGGAAAAAAACCTCAATTCTGTTATCGCCCCGAATATGAAATCGGAGTTTGTTATTCTTTTTAACGAAGGCATCAAGAATCTTATCCTCGATCTTTCAAATGTAGAATATGTGGACTCCTCTGGCTTGAGCGCAATACTTACTGCCGACCGAATTTGGAAGCGCGAAGGTTCTTTTATTCTCACGGGCATTCAACATACGAATGTAAAGAAACTCATCGAAATTTCCAGATTGGATACCGTGCTTACAATCGTACCTACACTTGACGAATCGGTGGACTACATCTTCATGGAAGAAATTGAACGCCAGTTAAACGTGGATTCTGACGAGGAGGCGCTCTGACAATAGCAATAACAAGGAGCTGCCATTCCGATTAGACCATTTAATACGATGCGTTTTTCTATTACGTTACTCGGCACTAACGCTGCACAACCCACGCCTCAGCGGTTTACCTCAGCTCAGGTACTGAATGTAAATGAGGAACTTTACATGATTGACTGTGGCGAAGGCGCCCAAATGCGGCTATCGGAATATCAGGTGCGTCGCAGCAATATTAATCAAATATTTATCAGCCATTTACATGGCGATCATTTTTATGGACTTATTGGGCTACTCACATCATTTGCACTAAATGAACGTACCCGACCATTACATATTTTTTCGCCGGAAGGGCTACAGGAGATCATCGAAGCCTTAGCCAAACCACAAGGCGAAGGGCGGTTTACATATCCTATTCATTTTCATACGGTAGATACGACGCAGCACCGCCTTATTTTTGAAGACCATCGCGTACAGGTGTTTAGCTTGCCACTGCGTCACCGCATTCCTACAACGGGTTACCTATTTCGGGAGCGCCCGCGGCTGCGTAATATCATAGCAGAAAAAATTACACAATATGATATGTCCATAGACCAAATCCGCGCCGTGAAAGCCGGTGAAGATTTGTGGCTATCGAATGGCATACGGATTCCCAATGCGGAGCTTACAAGCCCCCCTGCGCCGCCGCGCGCGTATGCTTATTGCTCGGATACCATGTACAACGAAGCGCTCATTCCTATGCTGACAAAAGTGGATGTGCTGTACCACGAGGCAACTTTCCTGCACCTTGACCTGCCAAGCGCACAGCGAACTATGCATACAACAGCACTTCAAGCAGCTATGCTGGCAGCCCGCGCCGAAGTAGGCCAATTGCTAATTGGGCACTTTTCATCGCGCTATCGGGATGAAGCCGAACTGGTGGCAGAAGCGCGTACGGTTTTTCCAAACACAGCAGGCGCCTACGACGGGATGACCGTGACGATACCTTTTCGTTCCAGATAAGTTAAATGTAGAATATCAAATATTAAATTCTGAATGATAGTAAAGGCAATGTAGTTGATGCTCTGCAATGTATTGTTTATCAGTATTTTATCAAAGCACGAATAGGACGAAACGTTTACAAAACGCTTTTGTAGGTCTCATAAACGTACTAAATAACTCATGTAAGTTTTGCTACATCTCGTATCAAAATACTACGCCGATTGAAATGAATGAGGTTGGATTTTTTCAAATCATTTAGTACCGATGTAACCGTTTGGCGCGATGTGCCAGTAATGTTAGCAATATCCTGTTGGGTATAACAATGCCGAATGAGCGTCTCATAACCCACGCGCTTGCCCTGTTTTGTTGCAGAATCCTTCAGAAAATCAATAATGCGCTCGCGGGCATCTTTAAACATGAGCGCCTCCAAACGGTCTTCCACGCGCTTGAGCCGCCCGCCAATCATCAAGATCACATTCATCATCAGCTTGTAATTACCTTTCATTAAGCGCTGAAATTCGCGCATGTTCACCCGATACAAGTGCGCTTCCTCCATGGCCACGGCGCTATCCTGTCGCTCCTGCTCGCCAGAGAGGCAAAACTCCCCAAAGATAGCCATCGGATGTAAAATATGCTTAATGACTTCGCGTCCATCTGCTGATTCATTACCTATTTTTATAATACCTTTGACCAGAAAGTAAATGGCGTCAGATGCCTCACCACTCTTAAAAATATAGGTATTCCGACGAATTGTTTTATATTCGGCAATAGCTTCCAACTGTTGTAATTCGGATTCGTTTAAATCCTGAAACAAAGGAAGGTGCCTAAGAAAGCTGGCTGCATTGGATTTGAACGGTTTCATACGCCTTGGTTTTTTTAAACAAAGTGATCTAAAATGGTTACGCACAGCGCATACTTATTTTTTCACATTACAAAAATGAAATTTGTACCACACAAATGAAAGTACATTTTTTTGACTTTGTTCAGCATTAATACGGAATTTAAAGTGTATAAAAAATTGATTAACAATACTTTATAATTTCTAAAAGTGTAAAAATGTTTTTTTTGAAAAACGACACTAAGTCTGCCTGTGCTACGTAAAATTATTCATATTGATATGGACGCCTTTTTTGCGGCGGTAGAGCAGCGGGATAATCCTGAACTGCTCGGAAAACCTATTGCGGTGGGCGGCGGCGGTGCGCGTGGGGTAGTAGCTTCCGCCAGTTATGAAGCAAGGCAATTTGGGGTGCATTCGGCAATGCCGAGCATAACGGCGCAGCGTAAATGTCCGGAACTAATCTTTGTAAGGTCGAGGTTCGATGTATATCGGCAGGTATCGCAGCAGATTCGGGATATTTTTTTTGATTATACCGACCTGGTGGAGCCACTTTCCTTAGATGAAGCCTATCTGGATGTAACCGAAAATAAAAAAGGCATCCTTTCGGCTACGCTGATTGCGCAGGAAATTCGCCGTCGCATTGAGGCCGAAACACAACTCACGGCTTCGGCTGGCGTATCGTTCAATAAGTTTTTGGCGAAAATTGCTTCGGATGTTAATAAACCCAACGGCATGAAAGTCATTACACCAGCAGAAGCACAGCCATTTTTAGATGCGCTGCCGATTGAAAAATTTCACGGCATAGGGCAGGTTACGGCAGCAAAAATGCGTCGGATGGGTATTCAAACTGGCGCAGACCTGAAAGGTTGGTCAGAATTGGATTTGGTGCAGCGTTTTGGTAAAGCCGGGCGGCATTACTATTATATCGTGCGCGCACAAGACAACCGCTCCGTCAATCCGCACCGGATCCGCAAATCCATTGGCGCGGAGCGCACCTTCAGCGAAGACCTCCACGACCCTGCCGCTATGAAGGAAAAATTGGCCTACCTGGCAGGAGTAGTGTACGAATATATGCAAAAATCGGATAATTTCGGGCGTACCGTAACCATCAAAATTAAATCCGCGGATTTTAAAATAAACACCCGCAGCAAGTCCTTTGCAACCGAAGTAACCCAGCTACCCGACTTAATTGCCGTCACCCACGAGCTATTGGATAACAACACCGGCACTATTCGCGCCGTGCGGCTGCTTGGAGTGTCCGTTTCCAACTTGCAAAAAGAACAAGAAACGGGTGGTATCCAGTTACGATTTCCATTCTGACGGCAAAAGCCATCGTCCTCCTTGTAACGGAATTTACTTGCTGGTGTAAGCTCCAAATCATATTTTTACGCAAGATAGTAATGCAATAATGGATAGCTAAATAAAAAATGCAAAAATGGCAGTCTATATTAGTAACAAGAGCTAAATATTCAAAAACGCGGAACTTATATTTTTAGAGTATAGATGATTTGCAGAACACCGCAAGATTATAGTGTTAAAAATCATGTAAAACATGACGGAAATCATCGCTGCAAGCAGGCAGTGTCATTAACTTGTTGATACATAAAAAATACTGCAACATGATTAGGACTATCGTAGTGCCAACTGATTTTTCACAAACCGCCAACAATGCTTGCGCGTATGCACTCGCATTGGCGGAAGTGCTCGGTGGAGCAAACATAAAATTGGTGCATGCTTTTATGCCCAGTGTAGAGATGGATTATCCGGGGGTAGGTAATCGGACGACAGAGTACTTGCGGGCCCGCGAAGAAATGCTACAGCAAACCGTAGAAGCGTTATCGCCCAAAGTGCCTATAGAGCAGGAGGTACTGATCGGCTTTGCGGCCGACGAGTTAGTGAATATGTCTAAAAGTGCCGATCTCATTGTCATGGGAACGACTGGCGAAGGGGGGCTTCTCACACGTATGTTCGGCAGTGTATCAACGGCTACGGCCCAACGCGCAGAATGCCCAGTTTTGCTGGTGCCCAACGGTGCTGCTTTTAATGGGCTACATGCTATTTTGTATGCTAGCAATTACGAATCGGCGGATGAAGCCTTGGTTGAAGCGCTGATTCGCTTCAATACTCAATTCAAGGCAACGGTACACTTCGTACATGTACGCGAGGAAGCGGCTAATTTTGGCAAAACCAAAGAAGAAATTTTCGACGAACTATTTGTACATGGTGAACCAACTTTTGGATTTTCTATTGCAGAAATTGACGCGGCATCCGTGCCAGAAGGCTTGGCGAGCTATGCCGTTGACTACAACATAGATTTGCTGGTGATGGCACATCGCAAGCGTAGTTTCTGGCAAAGTATGTTTCATAAAAGCCAAACCAAAGAAGTTGCCTTATCCGTCAAGCTGCCGATCTTAGTGTTTCACTGCTGAGGCGGCGCCAGAATACTTATCAATACTGGTCGCGAGCTAAAAGGTGGTGGCAATTCGCCTGTTTGTACCCCAATGGCAAACAGGTAGGTTCCTGAAAGTTCGGCTGGTACGACAAAGGTCGCGGCGATGGTAATGGACGCTTGCGACAACCACTGGTCAGGCTGCTTGGGCCATGTTAAAGACGTTGTTGCACGGATCCGCTCGGTGCGCGGATCATAAAAAACCGTGCGCAAGGTTAGTGGCATGTTGCCCGTAGTAGGTTGAATTTCATGCGAATAAGGATTGTGTAAAGTTAGTGGCAATGCAACCTCTTCGCCGGCTTTCCAAGTGCTGGGCGGCGAAAAATGGATATGTACCTTTTGCGCAATTTGTAAACTATCGGCAAATTTCAAACGGATGGTTTTGCGGGTGAGCGCTACCGTCTCGCAATCTGTACATGCCCAGCCATCTTGCCCAGCTACCGCCACACGCTGCCCATGCAAGGCTTTTTCCCAATCAAAAATATCAAACTGATTGCGCCGGTAGTTGGCATCTGTGAAGGTGTAAGCTCGTTCGCCACTGTAAAATGCATACACGGAAGGGTCGCGGTATGAATTTTGAAACACCACTGGCGTGCCTTGTACGATCTGTTGCAATTCTCCCACCCAATGTGTACGATGAAAATCGGTTTTCAATTGAAACAGATTCCATTGTAAAAGCGCTATTCTTGCCAAGAGCAGTAGCAGCAGCGACAGGCCGGCTAAGCGCAGTACCCAGTGCCGATAGTAGGACGATTGTAATCCATAATGGTAGCCTGTAAGTACTAAAGGAATCAGGAGCAGCATCGTCCACTGCGGCTCCACATGGCCTTTGAAGGTTGTGTAAAAAAAGAAACCCCAAAATCCGATGAGTAGAAAACTAAAAGGGCGATGTAAAGCATTCCTTATTGGGTGCCGAATGACAGCCCAGAGCAACATTGGAAATAAAAAAGGATTGAATATGACCAATTGATTCAGTACATACGTTACGGTGTGCTTGAGTTCGTAGGGGTCGTCGCGCCCACTTAAATGGTAGCGAAAAGATGGAAAATCATGCGCATATTGCCAGTATAAATGCGGCAAAAAGAGCACGGCACCAAACACAGAAGCTATATAAAAGCGCGGCTGCAATAAAAGTCGCCAATTAGAAAATAAAGTAAATAAAATAACCAGCAAACCATGATATTTGCTAAATAACATTGCCGCCATGCTTAGTCCCAGTAGCGCCGTATTTAGCCAGGAAGCATCTTTTACAAAACGCTGGTAGTGTACGAAAAACCACACGGCACAAAACAGCAGAGGCGCATCGGGTGTAGCTACAAAGCTGTAAATATGCAAAAATGGCATGGATACGAGTAGCGCGGCTAACAGGGTAAGTTTAGAGCGATCCTGTGGCTTACCCGCTAATATCCAGATCCCGTAAAGGGTGCCAATCATGAGCAACACGGTAAATAGCCGAACGCCTAACTCATTGATTAACAGCGATTTACCAAGCCATATCAATAGGGCTACCGCTGGCGGATGATCAAAATAGCCCCAGTTGAGCGCTTGTGCATACACCCAATAATAGGCTTCGTCAGGGTCAAGACGGGTAAAAGCCGCCTGCAATCCATTCAATAATATCCAAGCGACAAGCATCAAGGGGCCATCGTATTTGCGCAACCCGTACTTCTGGGTACTTCCTTCGCGGGCATCTTCAGGGCTGTGTTGGGCAGTCTTAAAAATTGTCATTTTTTTGAATTGTATTGATTTGATAATCAGTAATTTAAATTGCTGAAATGACAATAACGATGCAGCGACGCCCTGTTTATTTCCAGATAGGTTTGAGCGCTTCATATGTAATAACAAAGTCGGTTGGTCCGGCAGCATAAGCCGCAACTTCGTATGGGTTGTAATAAAAATACAAGCCCTGCTCGGTAATGGCAATGTTGGTCGGTAGTTTGAAACCCTCGCCCCAAAAGAACCCTTCGGCTGCAAGGTCGGCGTCTGGCGTTAGCTCCCGAGCTTTGCGAAATTCAAGCTCCGCTATTTTAGCCAACTGCTTCGAATCGGTGACTAAGTCGTTGATTTCCAGCTTTTTACCGCTTCGGGTATCGAAGTTGAGCAGCGTCACATTCCCATTCGGATGCGCGCCGCCAGCGTAGGAATAATTTGACAATTCGATAGCGACATATTGTGCCGATTGGTATAGCACCTGCCCATTGGTTTCTATTTCCCAGCCAATTTCATAATCGGATTGTTCGGCGATAAATGATTCGTATTCGCGGATAAAGCTTACTGCAATAGAATCCATGCTGGCGGGCAACTCCTCTGGCGAAGATGCAAAAATGCCAATACTTTGCTTCACATAATACATAATAGAATCGTTGATAGCTGGCACGGCCGCAGCATTTCCTTGTATCGCCACCGGATAGGTAATTTCAATCGTGGCACAGCGAGTGTCGTCCGTATCGCACAATTTAGAAGCCCATTTGGCTGTGCGTTCTTGAAATACCATCGGAGTATTCTGGGTATCGTCAGGTGCGTTGTTTTTACAAGCTAATAAATTGAAAATCAGCAAGGTAGCAATAAAAAAAATATTTGGTAATCGCATGATATGATTTTAAATTATTCAACAATCATTTTAATTTTTGATGCCGCGAAATTACAAATTCTGATAAAAACCTACTCTTTTATCGCAATAAATCGCGCAGGGTTCTTACGCCGCGTTTTTGCAAGCGAGCCAATAATTTCAAGAATAGCAATGCCGTGATGTAGGCATCGCCGGTAGCGGTATGGCGGTCTTTGGCTTCAATATGATATTGCCGACAAAGCTGGTCGAGGTTGAAATCCTGTGGGCGTAGGCCAATAGATGGGGGCGCAAGGCGTTGGGCTAACCTAATCGTGTCTATGCAATAATTGCGCAGGCGCGTGCCCGTCATGGGACGTAGCACTTTTTCCAGCATCGCGCGGTCAAAGGCGATATGATGCCCAACTAATACGCTATTTTGGCAATAATGCGAAAACTGCCGCACCGCTTCTGTTTCCTCTATGCCCATGCGCTGCAACGTATTGCCAAGTATGCCGTGGATCTTTGGGCTATTGCCAAGTTGCATATGTTCCTGCACGATTAAACATTCAAAAGTATCGGCAATATTTATCTGCCAATTTTGAACGCGTACGGCGCCAATGGATAAAAGTTGGTCCTGACGTGCATTTAGCCCCGTTGTTTCTGTATCAAATACAACAAAAGATATGGCTTCTACGGGCGTTCGTACAGGATATGAGCGCTCGAAGTACCGCAGGTAGTCGTTTCGAAATGAGAAGGCATCCGCTTTGGGTCGAAACCAGTTTTTGAACACGATATTATGATATTGGGATATTATGATATTATGATATTGGGATATTTTTAGGGTTTTAATATGAGTTCTACAATGCCACCGTTTACCTGGATATCAAGTTGATCAAAATTGCGGAGGCGTTCTATGAGTCCATCGCCGAGTAGCTCGCGGCGCCAGCCATTGAGCATGGATTCGTTTTCATTTCTGATTTTGCGAATGCCATTGCGCGCCATCACCATGCCCGGTGAAATGCCGTGTTCAAAACATTTATATTTCACTAATAAATACAACATTTCTTGTAATATTTCTTCACGCGGGTCATCATTTTCCTCGGCGGGTATCTGTGCTATTAGGTGCCGTTCGGCTGGGGTGATATCCGCCTGATACAACTGCTCAAACAAAGCCCCATGCTGGTGTACCAACTTTTCTGGTAGCCGCCGATTGTGCTTTAGGCCTTCCCGACCATTGCTGATACTGCGCACAATATGGCCTAATAATTTACCTGGCAGTATCATTTCTTTTGAGTAATTTTTAGTTTCGGCGGTACGACGGCGCCAGTCCAATAAGCGAATCAAAAAAACCTGCTCTCGAGTATTCAGCGCCTTCATCATATCGTGCTGGATGGCTTCCAGATGCGGATCGCGGTAGTAAAAATGTGGGCTTTCCATGCGCGTAAATTCTTCTGCCGCCCAGTGCGCCCGATTATGTTTTTGCAATTTTGCGTTCAATTTTTCCCACAATTGGTGCAGTGGTAGCACATCCTCCAATGCATACTGCAACTGCTTAGCACTGAAAGGGCGAGCCTCCCAATCCGTTACGGCATAGCCTTTATCCAAGCTAATTCGTAGTTCGCTTTCTACCAATTTTCGGAAAGAAACCGGATATTTGTAACCGACAAAACCAGCGGCAATCTGAGTATCAAATATATGACGCGGCACGACGCCAAAAAGCGTATTCAACAGGCGGTAATCATTATCGCCGGCGTGCGTTATTTTCAAAATCCGCTCATCTTCGATCAAGCGAAGAAAAGGTTCCAAATTTGTTATACGCTGAGGATCAACAAGATAGATGCCGTGCGGCGTAGCAACTTGTATCAAACAGAGGCTGGTTGTGAAGCGTTTTTCTCCAACAAATTCTGTATCAAAACACAACCATGATACGTCCTGATGCTGTCTGTAGAAGGTATCCAATTCTGCCTGCGATTCTAAGAGCGCAAATTTTGTTTTATGGAATGACATAACGACTATTAACGTAAGTAAATGAAATCGAGGCTGTTGTAATAAAAAATGACGAATACTTACAGGCAGCCTTTCGCCTCGTAAAACTAAGAAAGTTTTAAGAATTTGCTAAAGGTTTCCTGTTTTCAAATTTATAATCTATTCGCTCGTTATACATAAGAATTAAAAATCGTTTGTAAAGATTTAACACAAAAACCAACATATTATGAAACGCGGATTAAAAATCGCTTTGATTACTCTGGCTGCTATTTTCGTGCTGCTTATTGGCGCGGCCTTTGCCATTCCTTACTTTTTTAAGGATCGGATATTGGCCTTGGTGAAAGAGGAAGCCAATGCTACACTAAATGCACGCATGGATTTTCAAAACGTCACCTTCACGCTTTTCAGAAGTTTTCCCGACCTGACGGTGCGCCTGCATGAGTTGCACATTGATAATATCGAACCCTTCGAGGGTGTGCGCCTGGCTGCTGTCAAAACGGCTGATATTACATTGGATATCATGTCGGTGCTACGCAATGAAAACCCCTTGAAAGTAAAGGGAATCCGCATTATACAACCCAAAATAAACGTGTTTGTACTAAATGATGGTCGTGCTAATTATGATATTGTAAAACCCTCTGCGGATACCACCACCGAGGCAGAACCATTGGATTTGAGTTACTTTCGCGTGCGCTTAGAATCGTATGGCATTGAGGGCGCTGATGTATTATATGATGATGAAATACTGGGTATGTATCTGAATATCAAGGGTTTAACGCATAAAGGTACCGGCGATTTTACAATTGATGTCTATGATTTAAATACCGAAACCCGCATTGATTCGCTCACCTTGCGGTATGGCGGCATTACATATTTAAAAAATGCTAAAACGGCGCTTGACGCTATTTTTAATATCAATCAGCCGGAGAGTAAATATACGTTTAAAGATAACAATCTCAAAATCAATGAATTGGAATTGCGGGCGGATGGGTTTGTGCAATTAGCCGAAAATGATGACATCCACATGGACCTTCGCGTTAGCACGCCACAAAATGAATTTCGACATTTACTTTCTATGATACCCAATGCTTACATCGCCGGATACGAAAAAGTAAAAGCAGACGGTAAGTTTGATTTAAATGCTCTTGCCAAAGGCACTTACAATGGCGAACGCGAGCTGTACCCGGCGTTTCAGGTAAATCTGGGTGTTGAAAATGCAAATGTAAAATACCCCGATCTGCCAATGGCAATTAATGCAATTAATACAAAAGTAAATATAAACAGCCCAACCAGCAATTTTAATGATATTGTTATAAATATTCCCAATTTTAGCATGAAATTGGGTAATAATCCATTCAAAGCCATATTCAACCTAAAGACGCCGATTTCCGACCCAGATATTGATGCCAAAGTGGATGGCGTGCTCAATTTACGCGAGTTATCGCAAGCCTTTCCCATCACAGGCGTGGATGATCTCAACGGCATCATCACGGCTAACATGCGCGCCAAAACCCGTATGTCATATATTGACAATCAACAATACGAAAGGGTGGATATGAGTGGTAAATTTCAGGTGCAAAATATGAATTATCAAGGCACGGGCTACCCGCCCATTCGCATCCAAGATGCGCGGATGGATTTTACGCCTCGCCATGTGCGGCTGGAAGGCTTCAATGCCAAGTTGGGCAAGAGCGATGTGCAGGCCAGTGGCTATATTGATAATATACTCGCCTATTTTTCGCCTAAAAAAACCATGACCGGGCAACTGACCGTGCAGTCGAATTACTTTGATGCCAATGAATGGACTCCCCAAGAATCTACCTCCACGGCGCCCGCCAAACCCAAGGCGGACCTGCCTAATGGCGAAGAGGCGGAAGCACTTATGGCGCGTCCTTTTGATCGCTTTGATTTCTCCCTCGATGCTCGAATTGGTGAACTGTTGTACGATACGTATCAAATTAAAGATTTGGTTGTAAAAGGTAATATGAAGCCTAATCGCTTGGTAGCGGAAGACTTGCGCCTGCAAATTGGCGACAGCGATGTACGTGGGTCGGGCGTGATCCTCAATTTATTCGATTATTTGTTTGACCAAAAAGTATTGGGTGGCAATGTTACGATTGCTTCTAATCTGATGAATCTCAACCAGTTCATGACAACATCCAGCACCACGCAGCCAGTAGCAGAGGTCGGGCAAGCACCTGCTTCGTCGGAAGGACTGGAACCCATACAAATCCCTGATAATATTGATATTGATATTTTTGCTAACATCAAAAAACTTATTTATACCAATCTGGAAATCAACAATTTAAAAGGCAAAATTGTCATAGAGGATCGCATGATGCTGCTCGAAGAAGCAACGGCGTCTTTATTAGGTGGCAATGTAGCCTTAGCCGGTAGTTATGATACCCGCGATGCCGCCAACCCCGCATTTAGCTTCAAATACGACTTGCAAAAAATGGATTTCCAGAAGTCATTTCGCACCTTCAATACCTTTCAAACAGTAGCGCCAATCGCCGAATTTATCAACGGCACGTTCAATACCAGTCTGATCATGGATGGTAAATTGGGTAAAGATATGATGCCCGATTTGATGACCCTCAGCGCGCGCGGATTTCTCGAAACCATCAATGGTGTGGTGCAGAACTTTGCGCCATTGCAAGCTATTGGCGATAGGCTCAGTCTGGATATTTTCAAAGAAAGCCTTCCCATCACCAATTCGCGCAATTGGTTTGAGATTAAAAATGGCGCAATAGAGGTGCAGGAATTTGATTATAAGTATAAAGGTATTGATATGAAAATTGGCGGCACACACAATATACGCCAAGAAATTAATTATGGTATTAAAGCTAAAATTCCGCGCGCCTTGCTGGAGAAAAGCGGCGTGGGCAAAGCTGCTGGGCAGGGCTTCGACCAATTGAGTAGGGAAGCGGCGCGTTTGGGGTTGAATTTGCAAAAAAGTGAATTTGTCAATGTACGCATTGGCCTTACCGGCGATATTAAAAAACCCAAAGTGGATTTGCAACTACTTGGCGCGGATGGCGAAGCCAGCGTGGTAGAATTCGCAACACAGGAAGTAAAAGATGCCTTGAAAAGCGAGGTAGAAGCGCGTGTTGCAGAAGGAAAGGAAGTCGTCCGAGAGGCTGCACGGGAAGCGGTAGATTCAGCAAAGACAGTGCTCACGCAGAAAGCGGAGGAAGTGAAAGACGAGTTAACTAAAAAAGCGGAAGATGCCATTCGGGATAAGGTTGGCGGCGTAGTAGATTCGGCATTACAAAAACAAGGTGCAGATAGAATACGCGAAGAATTGGACAAATTTAATCCGCTAAAAAAGAAAAAAAGTGGTAACTGAGCTAATATCTTGACAATTAATTTTTTATTAATTATTTAAATTGGTTATATTATTTAAAATTAAAACTATCGCTTCATGCCATATCATGAGAATCATGGTACCGCACTTATCGGAAGCGGTTATTGATAAAAAAAACGCCAATGATAATCAGCGCAGCAGCAATAACCGATTGTGTGGTTAGCGTCTCTTCATTGAATAGCCAACCTAACCATACGGCTATAACCGGATTGACGTAAGCACTGGTTGCTACTTTTTCAGGAGATACGCGCAGCAACAAAAAGTTGAATGCCGAGAAGGCTAAAATGGAGCCTAAGAAGATGAGATACAACCATGATAGTGCCGATTTCATGGAAACCATTGCCAAACTAAAGTGTTGATATTCACAACTTAAGAGGCTTGCGGTAAGCAGAAAAAACCCGCCAGCCAACATCTGAATAGCCGCTAATTGTACAAACGACCGAGGAAGATCGGCGCCGCCAATAAAAACGGTAGCAAATGCCCACGAAACAATACTGATAAAAATAACAACGATACCTAATAGGGTACTTTGATCGCTAAGAAAAAGGTCTTGCCCAATGAGCAACGCTACGCTAGGTATGCTTAGCGCAATACCCAACAGACTGTTCCAGGTAGGAGGTTGTTTGCGAATGAGCCATACCAATAGCAAAACGATTAAAGGATCGGAAGCTACAATAAGCGCGGCCGCACCAGTATCCACGTACTGCTCCGCCCACACCACGCCACCCGTACCCACTGCCAGCAATAGTATGCCCGATAGTGCCGCATTGCGCCATTGCGTTGGCGTAGGCTTTGAATAGCGCAGCAGACGCCCAATAAAATACATCAATGTACCGGCTACAACAAACCGACTACCGGACATGAGAAAGGGCGGAATGGTTTCAATTGCAAAGTAATTGATAAGATAAGTAGAACCCCAAACAATGTAAATAATAGCAAAAGCGCCAATAATAAGTGAAATATTTCGATTTGGCATGTAAATATTATTGGAATCCAAGAAAAATTTGGTGTGTCTTTCTCGGTAACCATCGCCAGCATGAAAAAGTTCTATTCAGATTAATGTTCCAGAATTTTGTATAATGCTGCCAATTTTATATTTTTGAAATATCATAATACCTTCATGACCCCGTAGTTCAACGGATAGAATAGAAGTTTCCTAAACTTTTGATCCAGGTTCGATTCCTGGCGGGGTCACTTACTATATGCTGCTTCAGCGTATGATGACATCTTTTAGATAGGCTTCCCCAAGTTCCTGATTGAGGTGCTCAAGAATTTTGCCTCGCGTGTAGCTTAGTTCCTGCCGCAATGGCGCTGAATCTACCGTTACGTACAGCTTTTGGTTGCGCACTTTTAGCTCTTTGGTGTAGCCAGCTACGGTTTTGCCCATGAGCCTTTCCCACAATGATTCCACCTTGTTTTGGTACAACCGAGACTTCAGGCGATACGTTTCCACTAATTCCTGTAAGATCGTTTTGATGCTTTGCTCGTCTGCGTTCTTCATAAGGGTGTTGATTTTGATAGTTCGCTAAAAAAAAATGGATATATTTTATGCCGTTTTGCTGATATATGAAGCGTTTTATTTAGTTCATTGTTATAGTGTAAATTATCGCTTTTGCTCTAAAATACTGATTTTGAATTCTTTATAAATTAAGAAGCCGTCTAATTATTTAGTTGTGCCGTGCCATGTTCTACATAATAGATTCGATAATGCGTATTGAGGTGATGAAGCATCTGGCGTACACGCTGCTCGTCGGTATCCGTAATAAAAATCTGCCCAAAATCCTGCTGTAAGAGCAATTCCAAGAGGCGTTGTACTCTATTTTTGTCCAATTTATCAAAAATATCGTCAAGCAATAGCAATGGGCGCATTTTTTTTTCGCGTCGTAGTATTTCGTATTGGGCAAGTTTGAGTGCAAGCACCAGCGATTTCAATTGTCCTTGCGAAGCAAACTGCTTGGCATGATAATTGTTGAGGCGCAGCAGCAGATCGTCTCGGTGTATGCCGGCGGTGGTTCGCTGCAGGTGTCGGTCTTTGTCGAGCGTTTCGTCGAGCAACTGCGTGATGGGCTTATCCGTCAATTTGGATTCATATTGACAGTCAACCGTTTCGGCCCCATTGTTAATTGCAGTGTACACATCTTGTAAAATGAGTTGAAAATCTACGATGAACGCCTGTCGTTTCTGGGCGATTAGCGCTGCCGGTGCGGCTAATTGCATATTATATACAGATAATAATTTGGCGTCAAATTGCCGCTGTTCTGCAAATTTTTTTAGTGTGGCATTTCGTTGTTGTAATATTTTATTATAAACCAGTAAGGCATTTAAATATGTCGCATCAATTTGTGATAAGGTATTATCAAGGAGTCGGCGGCGTACTTCGCTGCTATCCGTGACCAAGTCGGTGTCGGCGGGCGCAATCATCACCACTGGAAAAGCGCCAATATGCTGGGACAATTTGGTGTAAGCCACATCATTGCGTTCAAATATTTTACTTTTGCGGGGTATCACCTTTGCTACCACTTTATCCGTTCGATCACCCATATCAAAATATGCTTCAATTCTAAAAAAATCAGCATCATGACGCACGAGGTTGTTGTCGGCTAAGGCGGTATGGCTTTTGGTCATGCAGGTATAATAAATAGCATCCAATAAATTAGTTTTCCCCATGCCATTCAGCCCCAGAAAGCAATTAATTTGTGGCGAGCAGCTAATCTCCTGCCAAGCATAGTTTTTAAAATTGGTAAGTTTTAGCGATTGCAAATGCAAGGGAAATATTATTTTATTACAAACAAGGTAAATAATTTTAAGCTACTGGACACGCACAATAGGCTGGGGGAGGGCGCTGCTATTGGCATACACGCCCTCTTAATTTATTGCTTTTCGATGCGGCCTTCGCTTTGTCGGAGCGGAGTTTCCGTTTGTTTAGGTGGTATTTGCTTCATTTTTGGGGCAGGCGTTTTGGATTGTTCTATTTTTTTGGGTCGCACTAAGCGCATCTCCTGAATGAGGTGTGTAGCGCCAGCATATTTCTCTATGATGAACAGGATGTAACGTGCGTCCACCATGATATTGCGGCAAATGGAAGGATCGTAGGTCAAGTCGCTCATGACGCCCTCCCAGGCGCGATCGAAGTTCAGCCCGATCAGATTGCCCCAAGCGTCAATGACTGGGCTGCCGGAGTTGCCACCAGTTGTATGATTGGAGCCGATAAAGCACACCGGTACGTCGCCGCTCGCATCTGCATATTGCCCAAAATCCTTGCGTTGGTAGAGGTCGCGCAATTTCTGGGGTACATCAAACTCATAATCGCCCGGGATGTATTTTTCTATCACGCCCGACAAGTAGGTCACATGTTCGTAGCGTACCGCGTCTTTAGGTTGGTAGCCTTTCACCTGCCCGTAGGTGATACGCATGGTGCCGTTGGCATCGGGATAAAATGTTTTATCAGGAAAAACTTCCATAAGTGCCTGCATGTAGCGCCGTTGTAGCAACTCGATACGCGGATTCAGTTCATTATATACCGTCATCACCTGCTGATTGTGGGCGTCCATCATATCGCGGTACAATCGGAAAACAATATCAGACTGGATCGCTTGGAGCAAGGCTTCAGGCGTTGTGTTGGCTGTTTTAGTCATGTATTCCGCATTGATTAACAGAGTTTTATCGAGCATGGCTTGTGCAAAAGCACTCCCGTTTTTGCCAGCAGTCGTGTATTGCTCAATTGCGTAGGTACCAAGGTGTTCGCCCGGCATTTCTTGGAAGTAAATTTGCAGGAGCGCTGCAAAAATTTGACGGTCAATATTGGCGTTATAATTTTTATAAAAATCATCTAAATAGCCCGTCAGTCGGTCGAGCCGCCCGCTGATGGCATTCATGCCGCCGTTTTGATAAGCCGTGACAAATGTATTGAGCACGCTGCACAATTGAAAAATTTCGATGTTGCGAGCGGTCACTTCCAGCGTCAGTTCGCGGCTTTTGGCGTAAGGCGCCAGTTGGGCGTATAGCTCCTTGAATTCATTGAGCATATTGCCATATTCCTTTTTCCATTCGGGCTTGCCTTGTACCCGCTTCAGAAATTCCGCTTCGAGGCGTTGTTTTCGAGCTATGCCGCCAGTACGTTCGATACCCTGCATTTCGCCGATCCATTTTTTCCAAGAGTTGGCAAGCCGTGCCTGCTTAGAGGTGTATTGGATTTTTACTTGCTTGTCAGCACGCATAGCCTCGCCCATAATGGACAAGGATTTATCTCGAATCTGCACCCGCAATGGATTCAGCGTTTCTACTATTTGCTGCACGGCATACGAGGGCAAGTACTGGTCGGTGCGCCCCGGAAATCCGAATACCATCGTAAAATCATTTTCAGCTACGCCATCTAAGGAAATGGGGAGGAAGTGACGCGGTTTCAGAGGCACATTATCTTTAGAATAGGCCGCTGGGCGATTGTTTTTATCTGCATAAACCCGGAAGAGCGAGAAGTCGCCCGTGTGACGAGGCCACACCCAGTTGTCGGTATCCGCACCAAATTTGCCAATGGCGGAGGGCGGCGCCCCTACCAAGCGCACATCGCGGTACGTTTCGGTTATGAACATAAAATACTGATTACCATGGAAAAAGGGTCGAATTAGCACGTCCTGCCAGCTTTCTTTTTTAGCATTTCTACTTATCTTATTCAGGTTTTGATCAATCTGCGACTGGCGCTCTCGCTCGCTCAGGTCATTGCTTATGCCTTCGAGGGCAGCGCGGGTTACGTCTTCAATGCGTACAATGAAGGTCACGTACAAACCGGTATTGGGGAGTTCTGCGCTTTTATCGCGTGCCCAGAATCCATCTTCTAAGTAATTGTTTTCCAGCGTTGTATGCGACTGGATGATGCTTTCGCCACAGTGATGGTTGGTAAGGAGTAAACCCTGCGCAGAAATAATTTCGCCAGTGCAGAAGCCCCCGAACGATACAATTGCGTCCTTCAGGCTACCTTTGTTGACGCTGTAAATATCCTCGGCTGTTATTTTCATGCCAAGGCGCTGCATTTCCGATTCGTTCAGTTGTTTTAAAAAAAGTGGTAGCCACATGCCTTCGCCGGCAAAGGCTATTTGTACGATTAGGGCAATACAAAAAGAGAGCGTTAACTTTCGCATAGCAAATTTGATTTTGATTCGAATGCCAAAAATAGCAAAAATTGGCGGATTAAATTGATAAGAGTTGGCACCATGCACGTCGGTCGGAGGCGATATATCATAAAAACGGCAGCAATTCGTTAAAAATAGTCATTTACCTGACTTATCTTTCGCCACGAAAGTAAAATCAGAACTACTATGTCGGTACAAAAGGAAGTAAAACGCATTACCACACATGTGTTGCAATCCATGAAAGCAAAAGGCGAAAAAATAGCGGTGCTCACCGGCTACGACTTTTCGCTCGCGCGCATTCTGGATGCCGCAGGTATTGACGTAATTTTAGTAGGCGATTCGGCGTCGAACGTGATGGCAGGTCATGAGACGACACTACCGATTACGCTTGATCAAATGATCTATCACGCGGCTTCTGTGGTGCGCGCTGTGCAGCGGGCGCTGGTGGTGGTGGATTTACCATTTGGTTCTTACCAGGGCAATTCAAAGGTAGCTTTGGAGTCCACCATTCGCATCATGAAAGAAGCAGGCGCACATGCGGTAAAGCTGGAAGGCGGCGAAGAAGTAGCAGAGTCCGTCCGGCGTATCCTGTCGGCGGGCGTACCTGTGATGGGGCACCTGGGGCTTACACCGCAGTCTATCTACAAATTTGGTACTTATACCGTGCGCGCCAAGGAAGAGGCAGAAGCCCAAAAACTGTTGAATGACGCCAAACTACTGCAGGATTTGGGTTGTTTTGGATTAGTGCTGGAAAAGATTCCAGCACACTTGGCTCAGCAGGTTTCGGAAAGCCTCTGGATACCCACTATTGGTATTGGTGCAGGGCCTCATACCGATGGGCAAGTGCTCGTCACGCATGATATGCTGGGCATCACAAAAGATTTTCAGCCGCGTTTTTTACGCCGCTACCTCGATTTATTTGATCTGGTTCGTGAAGCAGTTGAACAATATATTAAAGATGTCAAATCTGAAAATTTTCCGAACGAGCGCGAACAGTATTGACAAAACGGGCAAGCAATCCTACATAACAGAATCTGTGATAGTAATGATTTGCTATTTCTATTTAGCATTTGCTGTTAATCATTTACTGTTGTTAATTTCAATATCAAATTTGTTATGAAATCATCCATACGACTTTTGCTGGCTTTGCTAATGGTGACATTAGTAGCAGGTGGTATTTATGTTTACAACACGGTGATGGGGGGCGGGGTGCCGCTGCAATTAGCCAATCGCTTTGTAGAAATTCCTACCGGTTCTACTTTCGATGAGGTAACAAAAGTTCTTAAAAATCAAGGCATTATACATAATGAAAAAGTATTTCGCGCCGTAGCCACACGCATGGAATATCCGCGCACGCCCATGCGCAGTGGTCGCTTCGAGGTAAAGCCAGGTTGGTCGGTTATTCAGTTGGTGCGGCATTTGCGGAGCGGGCCGCAGGCGCCAGTAGAATTGGTGCTCACCAATGAGCGCATGGTGGAAAATGTAGCGGCTAAGGCGGCCCGATTCATTGAACCCGATTCGTTGGCTATCCTGAGCCTACTGCAAGATGAAGCGTATATCCAAAACCTCGGCTACAACCGCCACCACCTAATGACGCTCTTCATTCCAAATACGTATCAAGTTTTTTGGAATATCACGCCGCAGCAATTTGTAGAACGCATGCAAAAAGAGCATGATGCGTTTTGGAATAAAAATAACCGCTTGCAAAAAGCGGAAGCGTTGGGCATGACGCCAGCCGAAGTCTATACCTTGGCTTCTATTGTAGAAAAAGAAACCAATCAGAATGTCGAAAAAGCCCGAATTGCAGGGGTTTATCTCAACCGATTGCGCATCGGGATGCGCCTGCAGGCTGACCCTACGGCCGTGTTTGCGACTCGCGATTTTGAAACGCGCCGCGTAACCGAGTACCATTTGAAATTCGATTCGCCTTACAATACTTATATGTATGCAGGATTGCCACCTGGGCCCATTGCCATGTCCAGTATCGCCAGTATTGACGCGGTGCTGAACCCTGAACAGCACGATTACATCTTTTTTTGTGCCATTGGCGATGAATCAGGGTTGCACGCTTTTGCTAAAACCCTCGCCGAACATAATCAAAACGTAGCCCGCTATGTGCGTAACTTGCGCGAACGCGGCTTACGCTAACTACTACGAAAACTTGGAGAAAATGGGAGCCTTATTTACAACTAAGAGCCGTTGTTTTTATTTCAAATGTTGTTGCTTTAATTTAAATATAGCATAAGCAATTGTTCCTATTTAAAAACGACTTATTCTCATCAAAACACATTGGCTTTCAATGAATTATCAGCAAATTGGCACATTAAATAATTAGCACATCAACTTAATTGTGCGCTACCAAAATCAGCGATGCCGGCTGTCCGGTTTCTGGATGCAAGGGTTCTATCA
>CALMSP010000313.1 GCA_937872405.1 uncultured Saprospiraceae bacterium
CTAACAAATTATTTGTTGCCGGCGGCTTAAGTGCTACTGGTAATGCCTCTCCGGTGGTGGATATTTTAATGGACAACACTGTCGCAACCAAACCGTCACGACTCCCCAATAAGATCCTGCATCTTTATCCGAATCCTGTACGAGAACAACTGCATTTGCAATGGCACATAGCACCTACGCCAGTAGCGCTACACATCTACGATAGCGCGGGCCAACTTCATTATGCCTCCAATTATCCGCAGCTACCTGCTGTGCTGCCGGTGGGCGATCTGCCAAAAGGGCTGTATCAACTTCAGGTGCGCAGTGCCTTAGGTACTACCATTCATTCATTCATAAAACACTGATTATCTGCATTTCATTGTAAAAATTTTATACTGCCGATTTTAAATTTATTGCAAAAAAATATCCTTGACTCTTTCCAATTCGCAAATGTTCCTTACTTTTGGCAGCAAATCATCGGATAATATAACCCAGCAAAAGGTTTCCGATTTTTACAATCTCACACGTAAACTTCTTTAAAGTCATCACAACATGAATCTTCACGAGTATCAGGGCAAGGAACTGCTCAAAAGTTACGGAGTCGCTATTCAAGAAGGTACCGTAGCGCACACAGTGGAAGAAGCGGTAGCCGCTTACAACGAATTGAGTAGCAGAACCGGCAGCCCTTTTGCGGTGGTCAAAGCCCAAATTCATGCAGGCGGGCGCGGTAAAGGCGGTGGCGTGAAGTTAGCCAAAAACCTCAACGACCTGCAAACGCACGCCGGCAACATACTCGGCATGATGCTAAAAACACCACAAACACCAGGCGGCATGGAAGGCCCAGGAAAACTCGTACGCAAAATTCTGATCGCAGAAGATGCCTATGTGCCTGATTTTGAGTCGTGTAAAGAATTCTACATCTCGGTGCTTACCGATCGGGAAACCAAGCAAAATGTGATTATCTACTCCACGGAAGGCGGCATGGATATTGAGGCTGTAGCCGAACAAACCCCGCACTTAGTGCATAAAGAATATGTGCATCCATTGGTAGGGTTACAAGCCTTTCAGGCACGCAAGATTGCCTTCAATCTGGGGCTGAGCAACGATGCCTTCAAGCAAATGGTGAAATTTGTCAGCGCCTTGTACAACGCTTTTGTCGGCTCCGATGCTACTCTGTTTGAAATTAATCCCTGCGTAGTGACGGGCAATGACCGCGTCATAGCGGTGGATGCGAAAGTATCGCTCGATGATAACGCACTCTACCGACACCCAGAGCTGGAAGTGCTGCGCGATGAAGACGAAGAAGACCCCACGGACGTGGAAGCCAGAAAATATGATCTGAACTTTGTAAACCTTGATGGCAACGTGGGTTGCATGGTAAATGGCGCCGGGCTGGCTATGGCAACGATGGATGTCATCAAACTCTCTGGTGGCGAACCCGCCAACTTCCTCGATGTAGGCGGCACTGCGGATGCTGCGCGCGTAGAGCAAGCCTTCCGAATTATACTGAAAGACGAAAAAGTGAAAGCCATTCTTATCAATATTTTTGGTGGTATTGTACGCTGCGACCGCGTTGCTCAGGGCGTTATAGATGCCTACAAAAACATCGGCGATATCAAAGTGCCTATCATTGTACGCTTGCAAGGTACGAATGCCGACATCGCCAAGCAGATGATTGACGAATCGGGGCTGGCGGTGCATTCTGCTATTTTGCTTCAAGAAGCTGCCGACTTGGTGACGAAAGTTCTTGCCGAAAGTTGAGGCTGGAGCGGAGTTGTAAAAATTTGACAAGCCATCATTGCGAACGTTTTAGCGTTGTTAACCGTTCATTTTGAGAAATAGCGCAGCGATGACAGTACGCGACCAGATGCAACGCTTAGTGGAGTTACCGGTATATCCACCCCGGCGGATTGTGTCGTTGGTACCCTCGCAGACGGAATTGCTGTACGACTTGGGCCTGGACGCGGAAGTAGTTGGTATCACCAAATTTTGCGTACACCCGCCTCACTGGTTTCGTCAGAAGCCTCGAATAGGTGGCACCAAGCAGGTCAAACAGGCTGTTATTGAAAGCCTACAGCCCGACCTGATCCTTGGTAACAAGGAGGAGAACGACCGCGAACAGATCGAAACCCTCGCCACGCGCTATCCGGTATGGATGAGCGATGTGCATACCCTCTCCGATGCGGCACATATGATGGAAATGATTGGGCAACTTACGGGCCGGACGGAAGCAGCGCAGCGCTTAGTACAGCAGATTCAGCAGACGTTTGTGCAATGGCCAAAACCGCAGCCGCTCCGTCGGGCAGCTTATTTCATCTGGCGCAAGCCCTGGATGGTGGCTGCTGCTAATACGTTCATCCACGAGATGCTGCAAATTGCAGGTTTTGTCAATGTTTTCGAGCATCGTACCCGTTACCCGGAAATTGCACTCAGCGAACTTGCTGAAGCGAACCCGGAGGTTGTTTTGTTATCTTCCGAACCCTACCCTTTCCAACAAAAACATATCGCCGAGATCAAGCATTTTTGCCCTTCAGCTGTTACTCAATTGGTGGATGGCGAGTTATTTTCATGGTATGGTAGTCGTTTGCAATATGGCGCGGCCTATTTTATTCATTTGCAAAGCCGCATCCGCTTACAAGCACCAAATTTCTAAACATGGCACAAACTAAAAATGCCTAAAGCGTTTATTCAACAGAACATGCAATCACTTTTCATACTTAAAATTGGCGGTAACATTATTGAACACCAACCTCTGCTGGATGAGGCACTACAAGCTTTTGCCCAGCTATCGGGCCTTAAAATACTCATACACGGCGGTGGCAAACGCGCATCGCAGCTAAGCAAGCAACTGGGTATTCCGGTACAAATGGTGCATGGCCGACGCATCACGGATGCCGCAACATTAGAGGTGGCGGTCATGGTATATGCTGGATTGGCAAATAAACAAATTGTGGCACAGCTACAAGCGATGGGCTGCAACGCCATTGGCATGAGTGGCGCCGATGCCAATATCATCAAAGCCCAAAAACGCCCCGTAACCGATATAGATTATGGCTTCGCCGGCGACATCAAAGAGGTGCACACGGAAGCGCTGCTCGCACTGCTCAACAGCGGCCTCACGC
The DNA here is from genome assembly GCA_937872405.1 of uncultured Saprospiraceae bacterium. Lineage (GTDB taxonomy): Bacteria > Bacteroidota > Bacteroidia > Chitinophagales > Saprospiraceae > JADJNW01. The sequence continues at coordinate 3,102 of CALMSP010000313.1, forward strand.
CTATATGCTGCGCGATCACGCACGATGGGCAAGGGCAGTTGCTTAATACCAATGCCGATACTATCGCTACACAATTGGCGCTGGCGATGATGCCTCATTTCACTATTCGCCTGAACTTTTGCTTCGAAAAGCCGGGCGTACTCCTCGATATTGACAATCCTGACTCTCTGATAACCGAAATGAATCAGAAAGACTACGAGCGTCATCGAAGCAATGGCCTAATCGCTGATGGTATGCTGCCTAAGCTCGACAATGCTTTTGCTGCTTTGAATAAAGGCGTACAAGAAATCAGGATCAGCAACATCGAAGGCATTATTCATCAAAAAGGAACCACCCTGCAGCTATGATCCCAACCCATTCTACGCTTCAATCTGGTATGGTACAAGCAGCGTTAGAATTGCTCCAGCGCTTAGTCGCTACGCCATCCTATTCTAAGGAAGAGGCAGATACGGCGGCTATTTTAGAAAACTTTTTGCAACAGCACAGCGCGAATGTGCAACGAAAAAAACACAATGTCTGGGCCCGCAATCGCTATTTTGATACCGCAAAACCTACGCTACTGCTTAATTCGCATCATGATACCGTCAAACCGGTTCCCGGCTGGACGCGCCACCCCTTTCAGGCAAAGGTGGAGGATGGTCGCCTCTACGGACTGGGTAGCAACGACGCTGGTGGTGCACTCGTAGCCCTCATTGCCACGTTTTTGTACTTCCATGAGCGCAGCGATCTGCCCTTCAATCTTATCATAGCCGCTACTGCCGAAGAAGAAATTTCGGGTGCTAATGGTATCGAATGTATCTTACCTGAATTGGGCAACATCTGGGCGGGTATTGTGGGCGAACCCACGCAAATGTGCATGGCCATTGCCGAAAAAGGCCTCTTAGTGGTGGATGCGGAAGCCAAAGGGCGAGCTGGGCACGCCGCGCGCGATGAGGGCGATAATGCTATTTACAAAGCGCTTCAGGATATAGAATGGATTAAAAACTATCGCTTCGAGCAAGAATCGGAGCTACTTGGCGCAGTGAAAATGACTGTCACGCAAATACACGCGGGTGCTCAGCACAACGTCGTACCTGACAACTGCCGATTTGTGATTGATATTCGCACCAACGAATTGTATAGCAATCGAACTGTATTCGAGGTGTTGAAGCAACATCTTTATGCCGAAATCAAAGCCCGCTCCTTTCGGCTCAATTCCTCCAATATTTCCCTCGATCATCCCTTGGTGCAGGCAGGACAAGCGCTGGGGCTACCCTATTTTGGCTCCCCTACCCTCTCCGACCAAGCGCTCATGCCTTTTCCAAGCCTTAAAATGGGGCCCGGCAACTCGGCGCGCTCCCATACTGCTAACGAATTTATCGAACTGGCGGAAGTGGAAGAAGGTATAAAAGTGTATATAGCACTATTAGAAACAGTAACCAACCAAAAATAGTAGTTGTTTTTTATTCACAACATATCATACTCAGATATAGAAACCTCATTTTTTATTATACCCGTTCAGATGCCTGATACTTAAAATTAGGATAGTGGGTCAAAACGGTTGTTTTTTTGTTCAGATTTCGCAAATCTCAAAGATTTACGAAATCACATCCACCCATTTGACCCAGCACCAAATTAGATTTTAGATAGCAGATTTTAGACATTAGACCGTTTTGTTGTTTTATAAAACATTGAAAAACAAAGTTTTAAGAAATAAACCAAAGGAATTTCCTCAAAACAAATCGTAAATGGTATAAAATATCATAATATCATAATACCCCAATATCATAATACCCCAATATCTAAAAAAAACGGCAACCCCAATTCCTATTGGATTGCCGTTCGTCGAGTGCATTTCTATCCAAGTTATTAAAACTCTTCGATCAGTTTTTTCTTCATTTGTTCAAATTCTTCTGGCGATATGATGCCTTGTTCCTTCATCTCTGCCAGCTGCTTGATGCGCGCTATCACTTGGCTCTGGTCAGCAGCCACAGGCTCTGGGTCTCCTTTAGGCGCAGCGGTAGCAGCTTTTTTAGCTTCTTCTTCCCTTTTCAGGTCTTCGGCTATTTTCTTCCCTTTTTCAAACTTCTCTTTGTACGCCTTGCGCACGCGTTCCACATCAAAATCGAGGATGGTGCCTCCCAATTCAAAGTGTTTTTTAAATACCTCGCCCAGCGCATAGGTAGAGGCGCCATTGAACATAGCCAGCGTCAGCCCGCCAATGATCGTACCTACTCCCGGAATCAATTTTAGCGCACTACGTACCCCCATTTTGGTAAGGATGGAAGTGGTAAGCGCCGAAATAACGGCTTTGCCTTGATTTTCCTTAAATTCTACATCATATACTTTGCACAACTGGCGAATCATATCCAACTGAACCGCACCGGCGGCCAGCACATCCATCAGTGGCAGCGGGATGAAGCCCACCCCCATAGCTATGAGCATGTGATTGCGAATGACGCTATCCGCATGGCTCGATTTTTCCTGTTTAATTTCGTCACTCATAAACTGTTTTTTTATCTGCCTCGCAGCGTAATTGATGATTTGCTTTTTGTCAATCATGTAACTTAAAATTTACACCAATATTAAGCTGAAAACAAACGTCGCGCATTTTTTCTCGACTATCGAAGGATTTTACAAGATAAAATTCAGTTTAAAAATAATTTTCGCTTTACTCCACTTTCAGCCGAATACCCTCCGAATGGCTCGCAAACTCCGGCGCGTACATGCA
>CALMSP010000314.1 GCA_937872405.1 uncultured Saprospiraceae bacterium
TGGCGGATGCCGGAGCGGGCAGTTATTATATCGAAAAACTCACCGACGTGCTGGCGGAAACAGCTTGGGCCAAGTTTCAGGAAATAGAAGCGCAGGGCGGTTATTTAGTGGCATTATGATATAAAGTTAATAAAACAACTCCGAAGCATCATTAATGTAATAGCAATGCTCAAAATGCTGCATGCCAATTTTAGGATAATAGCCTTGTGCTTTGGGCGCCGCTAATAGGAGTAATTTTCCAGGGCCGCATGCCAACTTCGTCTGTCGAATCAACTCTTTACCAATACCCTGCTTTTGAAAAGTCACATCCACGGCCAAGTCAGCCAAATACGTACAAAATGCAAAATCAGATAAAGAGCGCGCCACACCTATAAGCTGTCCGTTCAGCTTGGCGGTCACAATCAAATTTGCATGGCGTAGCATCAATTCAATACGCTCCATGTCGTTCACTGGTCGGCGTTCGGCGAGTGTAGAACGGCTCAAGATGTCTATGAATTCCACCGCAGGTAGTTCATTTTCAATCTGATAGCGAATAGGCGTTCTTTCTAACATGCGTGTTGGCTTATTGTGAGATTTTTTTTCAACACTTAAAGTTAAGAGCCTGCCCCTATAAAGCGAATGTATTGGCTAATTTTTATTCCTGAAATCTGGTACGGACGGTAGCTGCCGGCAATTCGCAGGCCTCGTCGGTACGCCCAAACCACTGGTATCTTCGTTGAGCTATGATATTGTAAACAAAATCGCGTAATGCTTTTGGAATTATGATGAAACCATAAAATAAACTCCATGGAAAACTCAAATGCCAAGCAATATGTAAAGCTGCTGAACTTTTTGTATAAACTTTACCATTTTTTATTAATACAATCGTAGAAAGATCCGTTGCTGCGTTATATTGTTGCAATAACTGTTGTCCAGGTTTCGACTGAATTGAAGTGAAATGAAAAGATGCTTTGGGATCGCGATTAATAATAAACCGAACCGTAGCATTGCAGAAATTACATACGCCATCGAACAATATGACGGATTTTGCTTCTGTGCCTTCGGTAATAGAAGGTTCATTTTCAGAAAATAATATTTGTAATTGATACCAAATGTGTTCCATTGCAAAAAAAGACAGAAAGATGATTCCGGTAGTATGATATGGAAATTTAATACCCATCAGAAAGTAAATACCCCAGTGCATGGAACAGGTTAAAAGTGCCCATATAATGGCAGTTCTTCTGTTTAATAAAGCCATAAAAGCCCCCGCCTCCAATATCATAGTGCCAATGCCTAATATCATAAACAACTCGGTGTGTGCATATAGCCATTCAAACAAGACCGAAGGGCTGCTCTCCACCAGCAATTCCTTGCGAATAGCATCCACTGCAATCTGTGAGCGCATAGCACTGCCTGTCATCCACGACCAGCCCAGATCACCCCATATCTTTGCCATCCCGGAAAGCATGTAGGTGCCTACGGTAGCCACACAAATCAGGCGCACCGGCCAGCCGTAGGCCCAGTGGTGTAACATTTTTTTGCGCCAATTGTAAGATTCGCTTTGCAAAGCATCAATAGAAATGGCCTTGGCTGCTGATACAAATCCGATAATAAAAACGTGTAACACCAAAGCGTTAGAACTATGATATATCATAGACCAAGAATTGCGATAGCACATCACAAAAAGCAATGCTACGGCAAACAAGGGTCCAGTGTAGCTAAATTTCCAACCCAATGTATATAAAACATTTAGCACCAATGTAATAACGAGTATCCAAAAAAATAAATTAGCATCCATCGGATGGGTAAGAAAAGTAGCAACGCCTACTGGTTTGTATAACGATGGGTCGGTTGTCGCTATGCGCTGCATCATACCAAAGCGGGTGCTGAGGTACCACAGTGAAAACAGCCCGGTAGCTATCCGTAAAATCGCTAAGCGCTCCGGCGGCATGGGGCTGTACCAAAATGCTTGTAATTTATTTAGTAAATATTTCATGGTCTAGTTATTTTTCTTTTACTCAAAACTTTTTCTTTTATTGGATTCTTATCGCCGTTTATAAAATAATTATCCAAGTGATACGTCCCCTTTACTAGTTCTACTCGTATCAAACCATTGTATGGTATTTCCTCGCTTTTTGCAAGACGTTTGGCCACTTTTTTGGTCAAAGCTTTAACCTCGCCTTCCTTACATTTACGGTTGATTTGACGACGTACTTGGTTGAACCCACCGCTGCCAGCAAATTTGTATGGAACCAATATTCGATTATCCTGCGTATCATATCCAACAAAATAATTAACTGAATAAGTGCTGTCGCGTTTGTGAGAAAACATAGGGTAATAAGATAAGGGAAAATTATCCTTTGGCTTCTCTTGCCAATTTTCTTTTATTGGATACATAATGGCGAATAAAATTAGTGCGCTAAAAATCGCCGCCGATAATTTAGTTCGTATCATAACAGTGGTTTTTTATGATGAAAAAGTAAAAATACTGCTCGGTTTTATAAAAAATCCGAGTAGATATTTAAAAAACACTTAGGCTCTTTCCTGCATTAGTAATAAATCAGAGGCTTTATAGCCTGACACATTCATGTAGTGAATAGAATTGGCATTCAGCAAATCATTAAGTCGTAATACAGGCGTACTGATAATATGCTGCGCCTCTTCAATCAGTAACTCGCTGGCAGTGAATAACCCAGAAATAGCAAAGGGGTAAATATGTAAAGATTCGAGTATTTGCAATGCAGCCGGCACGCCGAGGCTGTCGCCACAGGAAAGAATAACGCCGTGTACGGTGCTCATAAACAAGCAGTCACGCAGTAGCATGGCTGTTTCGCGTTGCAGAATGCCATCGGCAATTTCCACTAAGATGTAATCTGGGGAAACCGCTTCTTGCGCTATATTAATCAATGATTGGTACAGGTTCAAGAGTTCATTATGTTCGCACAAAAATGTGGACGGATAGCCAAAATGGGTGAAATCAGTGATAAAATCCGCGCCGCGGTCCTGCACAAAGCGGGCATCTTTTGGGAAAGCAGTGCCGGTCAGTTTGATGTAAGCTGTGGTATAGCCAGCTTTGCTCAATCCGCCACACAAGTAGGCGGCTGTAGTGGTTTTGCCGCTATCCATCGAAGAACCGACAGACAGGATGACCTTGCTTCGAATCATTGCGGGGCTGAAGTCCGTTAGTTCATGACTCCGAATGGTGTTAATCACCTGCCCCGATTCATTTACTGCATAGCCAACTAATTCGAGCACGGGCGGCTCTGTTTTCATAGTGGCATTGGCGCTTTTCAATACACCGGCCACACCGCCGCGACCCAACAGATGACATTCTTTTACGGGTGCGTTTGGTACATAACCTTCTACCTGATTGGTCGCGTAGCGATTACCAAAAGTGAGCATTACCAGATCATCATCGAAAATGTTGCGATTAATGCCTTGTGAATCAGTCACATAGCTACCGTTGGCTTCCAGCACCCGAAATATAGCGACATCGCCGGCTTTGGGCGCATAATTTTTCGTAAATTTTTTATTCAGATTAAAATCTTGCACTGCCGCACAGGCAAAGGATTTTTTGATTTTCGTACTCATGGTTGACCGTTATTTTTAGTGTTCGAGTAAATATTACTTCACCGGTTAAATGTTACTGGCGGCGGTTACAATTTTTTTTGAAATTTGCCAAACTAATTTGCCAATCTACTTGAATATCAATTACTTCTGAAGCCCGCTCGTTGGCGCAAAGCAGCAATACCGCTGTCTGCATGGGGATTTGTTGCCACAACATCGCGGCAGTAGCTTTATCCAGATCGCGGAAAGGCTCATCCAGTATCAGAAAAGGTTTCTTTGTCAACAATGCACGGAGCCATTGTATCAGTTGCAACTGGCTGGCAGAAAGACGCCCCGATTCGCGCAGCGGTGTCTGAAAATCTATCATTTGCAAAGCCGGAAACAATTGCTGCCACTGCTCAAAAACACGCTGCGCTCGTTGCCGATGGCGCGGACTGTAGGCTATGGCCTCGCCCACCGTTCTGCCGTACAGCGGTAAAGCATTGGATACAAATGCAATCTGCCGCCGCAGGGATTTGGGATGCACCGTCGAAAAATCATAGTCGCCAAAACGAAGCGCGCCTGCATCGGGGCGATACAGCCCGGCCAATAATTTAACGAGGGCGCTTTTGCCTGCACCGGTTTCGCCTTCTACGAAGCCCGTCTCGCCGGAGCGCAGCGTGAAGTTCAGTTGGTCAAATAAAATTTTTTCGCCAAAAATAAGGCGCAAATTCGTTGCGTGTAAAGGCTCATCGGTGAGGGATACTTCCGATTTTTGTAAATTGGGTTCAATGGGCTGTTGTAATAATCGAGCAACTTTTTGCAGCGAAATGTTGCCTTTTTTCCAAACCAGACCGATGCGCAACAAACGATTGAAAGTGCTTCGCCAGGAAACCAGAAGGAGAACAATCGCAAATACACTATCAAAATCAAATATATAACCTATTTGTTTCCAGTGATAAATGCAAAGAAAAACCATCGCCAGCATTCCATATAACACCAACGGAATGACCGTTTCGAGCCACGCTGCTTGGCGGTGGTACCTAAACCCCAGTTTTTTTATTTTCATCGCCCGTTTATCGAAGCGTTGACGTTCAGGCGTTTCTCGGTTGAAGGCTTTCAGAGAAGCTACGTTGAGTAATCTCAAGTTGATAAAAGCCAGTAGCGCCGATTTCTGGTCGCGTCGTTGCATTTCGAGTACGCCAATGCGCCGATTCAACATCCTGACAATCAGGGATAAAGCTGCCAGTGATAGGATGACAATACTGCTGAGCCGCCAATCGAGCCAAAGAACAAGTAATAACCCCATGATAATCAATGCTATATCCGCAGCGAATTGCAGAATGCCCTTCATCAGATAGCGTTGCACGCTGCTTAAGTCGCCGCTGAAGCGCAACAAATAGCGGCCGCTGCCGCGCTCTTCGTACTGGCGAATGTCCATGCGCAATTGATGCAAAAACAGTCGCTGCCGGATTTGATAGAGAAAGCTCTCCGAGAGTTCGCCGCGTTTCCGGATGCGCCAGAGATCGAGCAGTGCCTTGAGCAAAATGAGTCCGCTCAGGATGGCAATCCATTGCCAAAACGAATGCCCCCAGGGTAACCCGGCTTTTTCCAGCAAGCGGCCGCGTGCCGACTGAAAATCGAAGAGCAGGGCATAGGTCTGGGCAATCACCAAAGGCAGGAGCAGCACGGTACAGTTTGCCAGGATGTCAAGTGTTAGCACTTGTAAGGACTGGCGCTGATGGCTTTTGAAAAAAGCGAGTAACAATTTTTTTCCGGTCATGTTAGCAATCGGTTCGCATCGGATACTTTATTGCATCCGACATTTTGATATGACCAGAATCGGGAAATGTTACCTCGTCAGGTTCAGTAAGTATCAAACAAAATGGCGATGCTCAGCTCGTGCGAGGTGCCAAAATTCAAGCCAAAGGCAGAGATATTGTAATCAAAAGCATAGCCGATTTTGAGGTTGGCATTGTCGAACAGAATGCCGGGTACGTTCACGCCGGTTTCGAGGTGTACAATGCCATTAAGATTGAACCCTGCGCCCACCCAAAAGGTGCGAATGGGCTGAAACCGACCGCTGAAGTCCACGTTGAGTGGCGCCCCTTCCACGTATTTCGCCCAAAGCGAGGTTTCAAAAAAGGCATCCTGATTGAAAAAATGATACCAGCCGGCTGTGCCATAAAAGTGCGGCACCCGCACAAAAGACACCAGATTGCCGGTTGTGATGTCAAATGTATGATGGCATTTCATTGAAATAATGGATAAAAATT
>CALMSP010000315.1 GCA_937872405.1 uncultured Saprospiraceae bacterium
GTGTGCCGCCACCACTTCTTCCAGCGCATTGGTGGTTTTGCCCATCGCCGAAACAACGATGACGATTTTTTCGTTTTTGAATCGGTGCAAAATATTGGCGACATTTTTTACGCCCTCGGCATCTTTCACGGAAGCTCCGCCAAATTTGAAAACCCTGATGATTTTCTTCATGTCTTATTATAAATAGAATGATTTTGTTATGAAATTTTAATAATTTTCTATCCGCTTGTTTCGTTTTTTAAGGCAAAATTAAGCATCCTCAAAACGAGGCGCAAAGTTACAGACTACGAAGGATGTATGCCAATTTTTGCAGCAAAAACTACTTTACACCATTTTTAATTGCAAACGACGGATTTTATTTTTTATAAAAAGCTGATTTTTAATATTTTATAAAACAGGAATTTTTACATTGTGAATAAACACTCAGTCTTGCAATTTCGGGCCGTAGCACAAGTCGCCGGCATCACCCAGCCCTGGCACAATGTAGGATTTGGCGGTCAGCTCCTCGTCCAATGCGCCCATCCAGATGTAAGCCTGCGGAAATACCCGACGGATGTACTCCAGCCCATAAGAGGATGCAATAGCCGTGACAAAATGCACCGCTGCTGGCTGCCCATGCTGATGTAACTCCTTGGCAGCCAACGCCATAGATGCGCCAGTGGCCAACATCGAGTCGGTGATGATCAACACGCTGTCATCAATATTAGGGCAAGAAACATATTCAAGATTAATTTCAAATGTACCGTCTTTATGATGCAAACGGTATGCCGAAACAAAGGCGTTGCTGGCATCGTCGAAAACATTGAGCATACCTTGATGTAGGGGTAGCCCTGCTCGCAGAATGGTACTTAGCACGACGGGTTGTGCCGGCAGCTGTACTTGGGCAATGCCGAGTGGCGTTTCTACATCCTTGGTAGTATATTGCAGCGTCTTGCTGATTTCATAGGCCAGCACCTCGCCCAGTCGCTCCAAGTTGCGCCGAAAGCGCATCCGATCTTTTTGAATATGTACATCCCGCAGCTCTGCTACAAAGCGATTGGCGATGCTATTTTGTTCGCTCAGATTGAAAATCATAATGTACTTTTTTTACCGCGCCTAAATTATAAAAAAACGTTCGACAGTCGGCTATAGCGGGGTTTTGTTCTTTGATAATGGTCTTATTTTACTTTCCTTTCAGCAAATCCAGCACGGCGGCGGTCATTGCCAGTGTGCCGGTTTTGAGCGTAGGCGCTGGTACAGGTGCAAACTTTGAATTGTGCAGACTGGGCATTGGTGCCTCGCCTCGCATAGCACGTTCCAGTAGGTCAGGGTCCACTGCGCCAAGCCAAAAAATACAAGTAGGAATGCGTTCTTCGGTACGACCAAAGTAGCTAAAATCTTCGCCAGCCATTGTCGGCGGTACTTCCATCACATTAGCGGCGCCGAGGGTGCTTTCAAATACACGCTTCAGGCGGGTGGTCAGTGCCGGATCATTATACACCGAAGGGCAATATTCGTTTTTCAAGGTCATTTGAGGATATTTGGATTCGGGAAGCCCCGCCGACATGGCCACGCCTCGACAGATTCGTTCGATTTTTTTAATAATATCATTCCGCACCTGGTCATTGAATGAGCGCATGGTAAGCTCCAACCTTACTTCGTTCGGAATGATGTTGCCCTTCGTACCCCCATGAATGGAACCTACCGTGACCACTGCTGGTTCCAATGGAGAAATTTCGCGGCTCACGATGGTCTGTAATGCGATCACAATGCGGGATGCTAGAATAACGGGATCGAGCGTAGTATGCGGATACGCACCATGCCCACCTTCGCCATATACGGTGATGTCCATGAAATCGGTGAATGCAAAACTATATTCAGGCTTTACGCCAATCTTACCCGCCGGCACATTGGGCGCCGCATGGAGTGCCAGCACATAATTAGGCTTTGGAAATCGCTGATACAAACCCGCATCGAGCATATTTTTAGCGCCGCCGTTGCGCTCTTCCGCTGGCTGACCAATGAAGACCAAAGTGCCTCGCCACTGTGCTTTCAGTTTCACCAAGGCGCGTGCCGCACCCACCCAGGAGGTCATGTGCGTGTCATGTCCGCAAGCGTGCATAACGCCTACTTCCGTGCCTGCCTCGTCTTTGACCTTTACTGTACTGGCATAGGGCAGCCCCGTTTCTTCTACGATGGGCAGGGCATCCATATCTGCGCGTACCATGACGGTTGGGCCGGTACCATTTTTAAATACACCTACCACGCCATTGCCTCCTACTTTTTCGGTGACGTCAAAACCCAAAGCGCGCAATTCGGCAGCCATTCGGCTGGCGGTTTCAAATTCATAAAACGATAACTCCGGGTTGCGATGCAGGTGCAAGTATAGGTTTTCTAAATAGGAGTAATCGGCATCAATTATTTTTTGCAAATCGCTTTGCCCCAGCGCGTGCAGCAAGCTCAGTGTACTTAGGAGTAGCAGGAAGTATTTTTTCATACGATTTGAAATGATTTTTAGAACATGTTATGTTATGATGTAAAAATAGCGATTTCATTGAAAATGGAAAGTTTTGCTTACTTTTGAGGGTGCGACTTTAGCTAATACCTTAATAGTCAGACGGTATGATTGATCAGGTACAGGTAAACTTCAACCCCAATCAGCTGGTTATTCTGAATCTTTGCTTGGCATTCATTATGTTTGGGGTGGCGCTCGATTTGCGGCTAAGCAATTTTCGTCTGCTAATACGGCAACCCAAGGCTGCTTTTGTCGGGCTAAGTTCGCAGTTGTTGCTGTTACCTTTACTCACATTGGTACTGATTTTTTTGTTTCAGCCACCGGCGTCTATTGCGCTGGGTATGTTGTTAGTATCGGTATGTCCGGGGGGCAATGTATCCAATTTTGCGGTGCATCTGGCGGGCGCCAATGTTGCCTTGTCGGTACTCCTGACCACAGTGTCCACGCTGCTGGCCACACTTTCCACGCCGCTGCTGTTCACCCTACTCACCCGATGGGTACCTGGCGGCAAAGCCTTTCAGCAAGCATTACAAGTGCCGGTGTTCGATATGGTAAGCACTATCGTACAATTAATTCTTTTGCCCTTATGCGTGGGGATGTTTATCGGGCAGCGTTTTCCAACGTTTACCCAGCGCATTCGCAAACCAGTGCGCGCCTTGTCTTTATTGATCTTCGGTGGCTTCGTGGTGATAGCAATTTCTGCCAATTTTACCAACATCAAAGACTACTTGCATCTGATTTTTTTGATTGTGTTGGTGCACAATGCTTTAGCGCTATTTGGAGGCTACATTTTTGCGCGCCTCAATAAGCTATCGGCTTATGATGCGCGCGCTATTGCCCTTGAGACGGGCATTCAGAATTCTGGGCTGGCGCTTATTATTATTTTCAATTTTTATAATGGCTTGGGCGGCATGGCTATGATTGCTGCTTGGTGGGGCGTTTGGCATTTGCTTTCGGCGTCGGCTATGGCTTTTCTGTGGAATCAGCGCAAACTAACCCAAGCTCCAAGCCAATCGTAGCTGCATGTTGGGGATTGCTTTCTAACAAAAATCACCTCCTTTCTAATAATCGTTTCAAAACGATTAGAGCTTGTATAAACTTCTGATTTTAAATGGTTTAGAATTTGATCTATAAATGATCAGTTGCTTATTACCCAACATAAACTAAAAATCGTTATGTTTATATAGTTATTTTTGGTAAAACCATACTACGAATACAAATGCTCCATGCTAAAATACCTCCCGGCCCATTAGAACAAAAGTGGTCGCATTACAAGGCAAACTCGCGGTTAGTCAGCCCAGCCAATCGAGGTAAATTCACTGTGCTCGTCGTCGGTACAGGGCTGGCAGGCAGCG
>CALMSP010000316.1 GCA_937872405.1 uncultured Saprospiraceae bacterium
CCGTGAAAGGCGATGTGTTGCGCTACATTGCACTGCTACAACGGGTGGATATGGTGATCAAGCATGGAAAACGGTATCGGTGAGCCTTGGTAAATAATGGGACATCGTTATTTATCATTTGAGGGGTGGCATCAATAAAAACGCCCTTACCAGGTAAGAATTATTGTGGATATTTACTGAGGCAAAGATTCAATATCAAATGTCCACAAAAATTAGCTGAAATTTTGCAATCTTTGCATCGCTGCTACACCGGCTACGAGCAGAAAAGAGGGCCGTTTGTCTATACCTATGCCTCAATGACCTTATTTTTTATGGTCATGGCTTTGAAGCAAATGTACACGTCTAAATACAAGTATGCAAAAGTGCATTACGAAAAATTTGGTTTTCCAATAAAACCTATATTCAGCAGCCTTTTATCAAATGGTACGATGCCATGATTCAACTTACACAAGCCCGGTAGCTATATCACCATAGAAAACCAGCCATCAAACCTCTTTTCGCTCTTGTCAAGCAACTTTCGGACTTGCAGAGGGCAAAGCAATTACCTTGCAAAGGCATTGACAAAGTCTCCGCCTAATGATCGGTCCTTTGACCGTTCAACGCATCATGCGGGATAATTTTATTCATCGCAGGGATTGGGCTTCTAACCGAAGTGTTTCTATACGCTTTCAAATAATGCCCAGCCTCCTCAATTATTTAACTAAATTTGACTATGCCATTCAAATCTATCCATAAGTTCACTCAAATTAATCAGTTTCACCATGCTGCTCAAGGCGGATTGCATTCCAAAAGTGAAGCGGTACATGTTTTTCGCTTTAGTGACATTAGCAAAGGCGTGGTAAATGAAATGCCACTTTTCCGAACAACGTTTTATCAAATTGGCTTGATGCGTCAGGCAAATTTCAAGATGAGCGTATATGAGCAAGAGTATAATCTGAAGAATCTTTATGCCTTGGTATTTTTTAAACCCGGACAACTGATTCGTTTTGATTCAGACCCCAACTGGGATGGCTATGTGATTCATTTTAAGACTTCTTTTATTTCCATCCCAAACGACAACTCAGAAGCACTAAAACGTTTCTCCATTCTCGACCCTTCAAGAGAATCGTTCCTTATTATTCAAGAATCAGATTTTAAAGAACTGGCTGAAGTGTACGAAAAAATGCTCTATGAATATGAAAAGCCCTTGCTTAAAGGACTATCAATTATTGAGCTTTACCTTCAAATCCTTTTTCACAAGGTTAATGATATTTTCGAAAGAGATAATCAGCCCAAGGAAACTTTTTCTACCAGAAAAGAACAAATAAGCTTCCAGTTTAAAAAATTAGTAAGTGAAAAACTTCGGGAAACGAAAACTATAAATGATTTTGCTGATATGCTCTTTGTGACTCCAAAGTATCTTATTGAAGCCTTAAAAGATACTATCGGGGCTTCGCCAAAAGAGTATTTGGACGATCGCATTATTGCAGAAACCAAAACGATGCTACGCTATACAAATCATAGTATCCATGACATTGCGAAGGCTTATCAATTCAAAGATCAGGCTCATTTCTCGAATTTTTTTCGTCAACAAACCAGTATGACACCTTTGGCGTATAGAAAGGCTTATGCCTGAACAAAGGGAACTTTTTACAAATTTCACTGACTTTTTCACATAACTGAAAATTGAAGTGCTTGTTTTTATTTGTGTTTAAAAATTAAAAAACACAAATCATGAAATCAAAAGCATTCCTTTCAATAGCAGCCCTGCTGCTCACAAACATTTTGTTTGCTCAGAAACCCAGCCCTAAATTGCTCGATGCAACCAACCATGTGCTGGTTTTGATTGACCATCAACCACAAATGGCATTTGCCACCCAATCTCATCCAATCGAAATCATCCGCAATAATGCTGCTATGATTTCAAAAGCAGCAAAAACCTTCAATGCTGCCACCGTCATTACATCCGTAGCGGCAAAGTCTTTTAGTGGTCCTATTTTCTCTGAAATCACAGAGGTATTCCCAAATGAAAAAATTATTGACCGCACCACTATGAACACATGGGAAGATGTGAATGTCTACAAAGCCATTACCAGTAAAAATAAAAAGAAAATTGTGTTTGCGGGATTGTGGACTGAGGTATGCATCGTAGGTCCTGTATTGAGTGCACTGGCAGATGGTTACGAAGCATATTTTATCGCTGATGCTTGTGGTGGCGTTAGCAAAGAAGCACATGATATGGCCGTTCAGCGAATGATTCAAGCAGGTGCACAACCCATGACCAGCCTTCAATATATGCTTGAGCTTCAAAGAGATTGGGCAAGGCCAGCCACCTATGATGCTGTCAACAATATAGCCAAAGAACATGGTGGCGGTTATGGCTTGGGTATTAAGTACGCCAAGGAGATGTTTAACGCCCAAGAAGGCAAGCAGTAATCATTTAATTAAATAAATTTTTCGGGAATGAAACATTTACTCATACTGGTTTTGAGTGCTGGAACATTATTTGTGCAAGCTCAAAAAGCGGAAACGATTATCATAAATGCTTCGGTTTATACGCTTGATGATAGTAAGCCAAATGCACAAGCCATAGCCGTTGCTGAGGGGAAAATATTAAAAGTCGGTACCAATAAAGAAGTACTTTCCACGCAATCAAAATCAACCAAAATTATTGATGCCAAAGGTAAATGTGTCATTCCCGGGATTTTTGATTCTCACCTGCATGTCATTCGTGGTGGAAGATTCTTTCACACCGAGTTGCGCTGGGATGGTGTTCGTTCCTTAAAACGTGCATTAGAAATGTTGAGCGAACAAGCAAAGCGTACACCACAAGGGCAATGGGTGCGTGTAGTAGGTGGTTGGAATGCTTATCAGTTCGAAGAAAAACGCTTACCAACTTTATATGAAATCAATGCTGCTACAGGTGATGTGCCTACATTTATTTTGTATTTGTATGGTCATGCCTATTTGAATAAGGCAGGCTTAAAGGCTTTGAAAATAGATGAAACAACACCCAATCCACCAGGTGGCTTAATTGAAAAGGACATTCAGGGAAAGCCGACTGGTTTGTTGGTTGCAGAACCAAATGCTTTTTTGCTTTATTCAACGTTAGCCAAATTACCTGAATTGAGTGATGAAGAAAAAATCAACTCTACTAAATCCTTCATGCGTGAACTAAATCGCTTTGGCATTACCGCAGTGATGGATGCAGGTGGTGGTTTCCAGAATTTCCCGGATGATTATGGCATCAGCAATAAGCTTTGCGAAAGCAATGAATTAACAGTTCGACTTCCTTATTATTTATTTGCTCAAAAAGCAGGAAAGGAATTTGAAGATTATTCCCGCTGGATAAGCTCCTTAGAAATAGGGCAAGGTTGCGGTGAAGATCATTCACCCGCCAAGCCCCAATATTTCGGCATGAAAAAATTTACTGAGTATCATGTGCAAGGTGGCGGGGAGAACTTGGTGATGAGTGCCGCAGATTTTGAAAATTTCGATCAGCCACGACCCGAATTGAGTCCGAACATGGAGGCTGAATTGAAAAAGGTGTTGACTTTATTAGTCAAAAACAAATGGCCCTTTCGCATTCACGCCACCTATGATGAAAGTATCACTCGTTTTTTGAATGTGATTGAAGAAATCAATTCAGAAGTGCCACTTAATGGCTTGCTTTGGTTTTTCGACCATGCCGAGACGGTTTCTGAAAAAAATCTATTGCGAATCAAGGCGTTGGGCGGTGGCATTGCCGTGCAGTATCGCATGGCTTTTCAAGGGGAAAGTTTTATCAAACGCTACGGAAAACAAGCAGCCGAGCAAGCACCACCCATAAAGAGAATGTTGGAATTAGGCATTCCTGTGGGTATGGGTTCAGATGGTACAAGGGTAAGCAGCTATAATCCGTTCATTGGCTTGTATTGGCTCACAACCGGAAAAACCCTTGGCGGAACCATGCACATGAGCAAGGATAATTTGTTGGACAGAACAACGGCATTGAAACTTTATACACAAGGAAGTGCAACGCTGATTCGCTTGGACAAAGACAGGGGTGTAATAAAGGAAGGTTTTCTTGCAGATGTTGCCATACTCTCTGATGACTACTTCAAAGTGGCAGACGAACAAATTTTGCGTTTGGAATCATTGCTCACCATCCTCAATGGAGAAGTGGTATATGGTGCTGGTGAGTTTTCTGTTTTGGATAAAAACAGGATAGATGTGAAACCCGATTGGTCGCCAGTGAAATATTATGGCGGCTATCAAAACAAATGACACAATGGATAAAATAATCTGGATTATTCTGGTCGCCATTGCAGGGTCATTGCTACCCGTTCAAGCCGGCTTAAACACCAAAATGGGAAAGGAAATTGCCAGTCCTGTTTGGGCTTCGCTCATATCTTTTGTAGTGGGCGCCATTGCGCTGTTGATTTATGTGGCAATTACAAAAAACGCATTCCAAGTAAGTGGATTCAAAACAGTACCCGCTTATACTTGGGTAGCAGGAGCGCTGGGAGCGTTTTATGTAACCGTTGTGGTACTC
This sequence comes from uncultured Saprospiraceae bacterium, assembly GCA_937872405.1. Lineage (GTDB taxonomy): Bacteria > Bacteroidota > Bacteroidia > Chitinophagales > Saprospiraceae > JADJNW01. Next base: position 4,514 of record CALMSP010000316.1, read on the forward strand.
GCTTTTCCAAAATTGGGCCCAGCACTCACTTTCGGACTTATTGTGGCCGGGCAATTATTGATTTCCCTATTTCTTGACCATTTCAACATATTGGTTCACCAACAGCACAGTATCAACATTTACCGCATCATCGGAATGTTGCTCATCGTTGGAGGGGTGGTGCTGATAAGAAAATTTTAAATGAAAATAGGGTGGCTAATCATCGTATCAATACTTCTATCATTGAACTTAAACGCTCAATACAAATTTCAAGGGTTGCGGTTTAATGAAAACTATGAATATCTGAAAAATGACACAACTGAAAACTGGTATAAGAAGATGAAATTCACTTCCTTCAATAGTACAACGTCTGCATATCTTTCGCAAGGAGGTGAAGTGCGTTACCAGTTTCAGCACTTTACCAATGAAGATTGGGGCGACATCCCTGTGACAAGTTATAATGCATTTTACTCCAGATTTCTTTACCACACTGATTTTCATTTTTCAAAATATTTCCGGTTCTTCCATCAATTCAATAGTACGTTTGCAGTTGGTAGGGTTACACCCAACCGACCTATTGACGAAAACCAATTGGATATTCAGCAGGTATTTTTTGATGTATATCCACACAAAGAAATTACCATTCGTGTGGGACGGCAAGAGCTATTGTACGGTTCTCAACGTTTGATTGCGGTGCGTGAAGGGCCAAACAATCGCCAAAGCTACGATGCTGCCAAAATTGTTTGGAAGAAAAAGCAAATTCAACTTGATGCTTACTATTCTCATCCTGTAAGAGTAAGGCAAGGAATTTTTGACGACAGATTGAATGAGCGGGAAAAGCTTTGGAGTACCCATGCGGTATTCCATTCAGTACCTAAACTTTATAACGTTGATCTGTATTATATTGGATATTACAATCAGCAGAAGCGATACGATTCAGGTATTGAAAAAGAATTAAGGCATTCAATAGGAACACGCATTTGGCATAAATCCAACACCTGGAATTACGACTTTGAAGCCTTGTATCAGTTTGGTAGTTGGGGCACTCAATACATCAACGCCTACACCGCTTCTATTGATGCAAGTTACACTTTTGAAAAAGTAAGAACAAAGCCAACCATTGGTTTAAAAACGGAAATCATCAGTGGCGACAGAAACACTATTGATAATCAACTCAATACGTTCAATCCGCTTTTCCCACGGGGGGCATATTTTGGATTAGCGGCATTGATTGGCCCTTCTAATTTGATTGATTTTCATCCTTCTTTAAGTTTCAAACCATTTAATGACTTTGAAATAAGTGCCGACTATGATGTATTTTGGCGATACAGTACAGACGATGGCATATATGGCCCCAACGTGGTATTGATTTTTGACAGCAACAGCACAAACCGCTTCATAGGACACCAAATTGGGCTGGCTTGCGAATATCAACCCAATGCCTTTCTGAAACTTACTCCTGAAATCATGTGGTTTTACCCAGGTGCGTATTTGAAAGATGTAAGTCCCGGCAAGCAGGTTTTATTCGGGGCGTTTACTGCACAATTCAAATTTTAAGTCCAAAAATATGGAACCAAAAATCGGCATCAAACAAGAAAACTTATCATCAGTAGCACACCTATTGGCTGTGATGTTGGCAGATGAATTTTTGCTGTACACCAAAACCCGAAATGCGCATTGGAATGTGGAAGGCAGCGATTTTCACGCCATGCACAAATTCTTTGAAGAGCAGTATGAGCAATTGGATGAAACAATGGATGATATTGCTGAACGCATTCGCTCGCTTGGGCATTACGCACCTGCAACATTGAAGGATTATCTCAAACTCACCAGGCTTACAGAAGAAAGCCGTGAGAAAAACGATAGTCATGGCTTCATCAAAGCGTTATTGGCTGATCACGAAAGCATTGTTATCCACTTACGTGAAAACATCAACCGATTTGCCAATGAATATCACGATTTGGGAACGAGTGATTTCATCACCGGATTGATGGAAACACATGAAAAAATGGCTTGGATGTTGCGGGCACATTTGAAATAGGACATCAAAGGAAATACTATGTTTTACACAAGAATTTATTCTGATGAACATGGCGATTCACACTTTGAACGCGTGGATGTTGCCCTTTCAGAACGAGGAGAAATTGGGCATTTATCTGAGTTGATGAGTGTGAAAAACCTTCAATTCAGAGAAAATAAACCAGACTATAATTGGGATTTTCACAACGCCCCAGCACGGCAATTTATCATTCTACTGGATGGTGAAATTGAAATAGAAAGCAGCTTGGGTGAAAAACGAAGCTTCAAAGGCGGTGACATCCTTTTAGTTGAAGACACCCACGGCAAAGGGCACCGAACTGAAAACATCACACAACAAATTCGCAAATCAATCTTTATACAATTATGAGCAACATCATCACAGGCTTACACCACGTTACTGCCATGGCATCAGATGCGCAAAAAAACGTGGACTTTTACGCAGGCATACTTGGACTGCGCATGGTGAAAAAAACCATCAATTTCGATGCACCGAATGTTTACCATCTTTATTATGGTGATGAAGTAGGTAACCCCGGAACCATCATGACATTTTTCCCGATCTCAGGATTGACTCGGGGACGAAAAGGTAAAGGGCAACTGACCGTTACCTCTTTTTCTATTCCTGAAAATGCTTTGGATTATTGGATGAAACGCTTGGAAAAATTCAACATTCCATACCATAAACCTCAAGAGCGATTTGATGGTGAAATCTTCATCTATTTTGAAGACAACGACGGCTTGGGTGTGGAATTGGTTGCCAATAAAATGGATAACCGCAGCGGCTTCACTTATGGTCAAATACCTTTGGAATATGCCGTGAAAGGTTTTTATGGCGTTTCGCTGAGCGAAGAAGGCTACGAAAGAACAGCCGGCTTACTCACAGAAAAAATGGATCACAAACTCATTTCCGAAAAAGGCAATCGCTTCCGTTTTTCTGCATCAGGTAAGGCAGGGGATTTTGTAGATGTGATTTGTGAACCAGACGGATTAAGGGGATTAGGTGGAAGCGGTACGGTACACCATTTGGCATTTGCCACTGCCAACGACCAAACTCAACAACAAGTGCGCGAGCGAATATTGCAACAAGGCTTAAATGTAACGCCTATGCTCGACAGGCAATATTTTCACTCCATTTATTTTAGAGAGCCGGGCGGTGTGTTGTTTGAGGTAGCTACCAGCGACATTGGTTTTACTTTAGATGAACCCAAAGAACATTTAGGTGCGGCATTGAAATTACCACCTTGGGAAGAACCCAATCGAACAGAAATTGAAAAAGGCTTGAAAACCATTGAGTTGAACGTTGACAAATTCATGGACTGATGCACGAGTACAACATTTTAGAAAAAGGCAAACCAATACATCAGGCAAGCAAAGCCATCATTCTCCTGCACGGGCGTGGTGGCTCTGCCCATGATATCATCGCGCTTGCCGATGAATTTTGTGATGAATCATTCTACATTGCTGCGCCACAGGCAAGCAATCACACTTGGTATCCTTACAGTTTTCTTGCTCCTGCAAATCAAAATGAACCTTGGCTTTCATCAGCTATTGCTATAGTAAATCAACTAATTGATGAAACGGCAAAAGAAATCGGGATTGAGCAGGTGTATCTCATGGGGTTTTCTCAAGGCGCTTGCTTGACACTTGAAGTGGCTGCAAGAAATGCAAAACCTTTTGCAGGTGTGGTTGCTTTTACGGGTGGTTTAATTGGCGATTCATTGATTGTTTCAAATTATAAAGGTAATTTTGGCGGCAGCAAAATATTTATTGGCAACAGCAACATTGACCCGCATGTTCCTTTAGCCAGAAGCGAAGAAAGCAAAATCATCTTGGAACAATTGGGTGCCGATGTAACGTTGAAAGTTTATCCCAATATGCCCCATACCATCATTGCCGATGAGATCAACACTGTAAAATCTTTAATGTTTTAATTTGTTATAAAAGCAGCATCAATAATGAAAAACATCAAAAAAGAATACACCAATGGTGAAATCACCATCGTGTGGCAATCGGGTAAGTGCATTCACTCAGGGAATTGCGTAAGGGGCAATCCTGATGTATTTCACCCCAAAGAGCATCCTTGGATTAAACCCGAAGCTAGCACCACGGAAAAAATTAAAAGCACCATAGACAAATGTCCATCCGGTGCTTTAAGCTATTATTTCAACAACAGGCAAATCATGAATAATTACTCCACCTTGACAGAAGCCATCAACGATTTAAAATCAAAAGGCTATACGGAAGATTTTAATCTCAAACAAAATTGTATTGAATGCCGTGACGGGCAATTCAAGGTTTTTCATGATGAGTTTCATATAGACCAAGCCTTTCGATTTGATGTGGACACGGACCCCGCCGACCAATCTATTCTTTACGCTATTTCATCAGACAAGCATAATCTTAAAGGGCTTTTAGTGAATGGCTATGGTATTTATACTGAAGACATTAGCAATGAAATGATAGAAAAGTTGAAATACTGACGATATGCAACGCCCCAAAAAGCACACTCTTGCAAGCTGCACCATGCAAACGTAAAAATGCAAAGCTTGCAAGAGTGCGTTTTTTTGTTTTCGACCCAAGAAAATTTTTATCCCCGCTTTTTTAAACTTTTTTTCTCCCACCCTCGCCGCACACCAACCGCCATACGACTCATACTATTTTCAAAAAATAAAGCCGCATTTATTTGCTTACAATAGACTGATTGTCATGACAGACCACCGCTTACTGCTTGCCAAATCACTTTATAAAATGTTGTAAGCCCTTCAATCGAACAGGACACCCCCTAATACCACAGGAACACAGCACCACAGCTGCCAATAGCTGTTTTGTGAAATGCAGGGTGAAGTTGTTAATAAAAGTGTTGCGCTTCTTTCATACATTTGCCCTAAACGGACAGTATAGTGCTTCCTAAACCCGTACTTCACAATGCCGTAAAATGTGTTGCGCTACATTGCACTGCTACAACGGGTGGATATGGTTATTAAGCACGGAAAACGATATAGGTAATGTTTTTGGCGGTTGTACAATGGAGCACATAACTGCCCTATTATCAAAATAGAATGTAATATTCTATTGATTATCAATTGATTGCAACAAAATTATTACATCCAAAAATTAGCGCATTTAACTTATGCTAAAAAAAATTGGACTGGTGCTTGGCCCTGCCTTGTTTGTCTTGTTCTTGTGGTTGCCCCGCCCAGAAAATCTTACACCCGAAGCATGGAAAGTAATGGCAATGGCCGCATTCATGTTGGTGTGGTGGATCACGGAGGCGGTTCCCTTGGCGGTTGCAGCTTTACTTCCGATTATTTTACTGCCTATTATGGGTGTAACCACGATGAAAGCAGCCACGGCACCTTATGCCAATCCCGTTGTTTTTTTGTTTATGGGTGGCTTCATGATTGCGCTGGCGATGGAAAAATGGAACTTGCACCGACGTATTGCTTTGAATATTGTCAAGCTCACTGGTGTCAATGCCAATGGCATTATTCTTGGCTTTTTCATTGCATCGGGGGCAATTAGCATGTGGATCAGCAACACAGCAACTACTGTAATGATGCTGCCCATAGCCACTTCCGTTATTGGTCTGCTGTCGGAAGGACACAGTGATCACAAGGGTATTCAGAATTTTGCGTTGGCGATGATGTTGGCGATTGCGTATGGCGCTAATATTGGCGGTACGGCTACCATTATTGGCACACCGCCCAATGTCGTTTTCGCCGGCTTTATGCGAGAGACGCTGCAGTACGAAGTTGGTTTTGCCCGTTGGATGATGGTAGCGTTGCCTTTCACTATCCTGCTTTTGCTGGTGTCTTATTGGATACTTACACGCTGGCTGTACCCGAATCGTTTGGGGCGTTTCGATGGCGCGGAAGCCTTGATTAGCAGGGAAATAGCACAGCTCGGCCCCATGAGTTTGGGCGAACGGCGCACCCTGTTCGTATTCGTTGGCGCGGCCCTACTTTGGATATTTCGGGAGGGCTGGAACATTTTATTACCGTGGCTCAAACTATCGGACGAGGGCATTGCCATGATTGCAACGGTGGCGCTGTTTGTTATTCCAATCCAATGGAAATCAGGAAATTACGTATTAAAATGGCAAGATACTGAAAAACTGCCTTGGGGTATTTTGCTATTATTCGGCGGCGGACTAAGCCTTGCAGATGCACTGGCCAGTACGGGCATCATCGCGCTTATTGGAACGCAATTTAGCCTATTTCAAGATGTAGATGTGCTGGTAGTGCTGGGGCTGACCACCGTTTCGCTACTGCTCACCGAGGTGATGTCCAATGTAGCGTTGATTACCATTTTCTTGCCCATGGTTGGAGGTATTGCGCAGGGCGCAGGCATCAATCCTTTGGAAGTATGCATACCGGTCACTATGGCTGCCAGCTGTGCGTTTATGTTACCAATGTCCACGCCACCCAACGCTATTGTATTCGCCAGTGGGCATGTCAGTATTGTGCAAATGGTGCGAGCAGGCGTGCTACTCAACATCATTTCCATCTTATTAATTTCGCTCATTGTCTATCCAATGATTCGATTAGTATTCTAAAGTCACTGATTTTCAATAGGTTGCAACTGTTTCATACAATGGAAAGCGTTCCATAAAACGATTCACTTCCCCTTGGATTTGTAGTATCATATCTCGGTCCTGATGATGCGTAAGTACGGTGTCAATCCATTCCACCGTTTGCAGGCAATCTGCTTCTGTAAAGCCTCGCGTAGTAATGGCCGCCGTACCAATGCGAATACCAGAGGTAACCATAGGAGACGCGGTATCAAACGGAACCATATTTTTATTAACAGTAATGTCTGCTTGCACTAAAGCCTCTTCTGCTACTTTACCTGTAACGCCCTTCGAGCGAAGATCAAGCAACATCAAGTGATTATCGGTACCGCCAGAAATGACTGTATAACCTTTTTCTACAAATGCCGCCGCCATCGCGCGCGCATTGCGTACTACCTGCTCGCAGTATGCCCGAAATGCTGGTTGTAGCGCTTCTTGAAAAGCCACGGCCTTAGCGGCAATTACATGCTCCAGCGGCCCTCCTTGCATGCCCGGAAATACGCCACTATCCAGCAGCGCCGACATTTTAACTGGCAGACCTTTCTTGGTAGTACGCCCCCAAGGATTATCAAAGTTATTGCCCATCATAATAATGCCACCGCGTGGGCCGCGCAGGGTTTTGTGCGTTGTAGAGGTTACGATATGACAGTGCGCCATCGGGCTGCGCAATAGCCCGGCAGCAATCAGCCCGGCTGGGTGTGCAATATCCGCCAGCAGTAGCGCCCCTACTGCATCCGCAATGGCCCGAAAACGCCCATAATCCCAGTCGCGCGAATACGCCGAAGCCCCGCAAATAATGAGTTGGGGCTTCACTTCGCGGGCAATGTCTTCCACTTTATCCATATCTATCAACCCCGTATCTTTTTCAACGCCATAAAAATGCGCCTTATATACTTTACCCGAATAATTGACCGGTGACCCATGCGATAAATGGCCGCCATGAGCCAGATCAAATCCTAAAATACGGTCGCCAGGTTGTAATACGGAAAGGTAAACAGCGGCATTAGCCTGCGAACCAGAGTGCGGCTGCACATTGGCGTAAGCCCCGCCAAATAAGGTTTTAAGGCGCTCGATGGCCAATTCTTCGATTTCGTCCACCACCTCACAACCGCCATAATATCGCCGCCCAGGATAACCCTCTGCGTACTTGTTGGTCAAACAGCTACCAGCAGCATCCAGCACCGCCTGGCTGGTAAAATTTTCTGATGCGATCAATTCAATACCTTTGCGTTGCCGCTCTAATTCTTTGTAAATGAGTTCAAATACGCGACTGTCTTTTATCATGTTGTAAAAAAATTGAATATTAAGCAAAAACCGCTTCGCACGGACGCTTGTTAAAAACCAATACAAAGGTACAATAAATCTGATAATGAACGCTTTAATTAAGGGCAATTCATACTGCTCATATCGGTGTAGCTGAATGCTTAATTAACTTTTAATCCACTCATTTTCATACTATTGTGCAACAATTCAGATATAAAGGCAAGTGTAGGCGCAACTGAATTTTACGCTGATTTTACAACCCATTTTATGCAAAAGATTCGTTTGTGTATGATCAAACAAACGCCTGACACTATTTTAGTTAAGTGCTGTAACCTCAATAACAACAATATCACGATTTCTGATTTCTTGTTACTTTTGTCAAAAACTTATCCCTTGATGAACTGCTCTCCAGATTTGCACCTTTCGTTTTTTCACAACAAAAGCTACCGCTCCGTCCGGCTGATGGTACTCTTGTTCGGATTATTAATGATTACGGAATCGCTGCAAGCGGCGGCCGTGCGCTTTCGTTGTATGTGGCGCGACGACCCGGCTACCACCATGGTTATTGGCTGGGATCAGGTAGCGGGTGTCAATCCGATTTTGTATTATGATATAACGGACTATGGGCAGCAGGCGAACCAGTATAAAATGTCGAAAAAGCCGGATAGAATTATCAGTGCCCGAGGCATGAATAATCATTTCGTTCGGCTTGCTGGTCTGCAACCCAACACGGTGTATTATTTTGTTATCCGTGATAGCGAAGGTACCACCCGGCGAATGTCATTCAGAACTGCTCCTGACAAGCCCACCGAACGCCTCTCAGTCATAGCAGGCGGTGATTCGCGCAACCTGCGGGAGGCGCGTCGAAGTGCTAATAAATTGGTTGCCAAACTACGCCCACATCTGGTGCTTTTCAATGGTGATATGACCGCCGATGACAGTGCCGGCGAATGGAAAAAATGGTTTGATGACTGGCAGGAAACAATCGGCAACGACGGGCGGCTGTTCCCGATAATCGTAGCGCGAGGCAACCACGAGGCCTCCAATCAATCGCTGTTAGATTTGTTTGATGCGCCCAATCCAGGGTTGGTGTATGCCCTCACTTTGGGGGGTAATTTGTTGCGCGTTTATACCCTTAATACCATGATCCCCGCAAGCGGCGAGCAGCGCGACTGGCTCGAAAATGATCTAAAAAACAGCAGCGATGTGGTCTGGCGATTTGCGCAATACCATCATGCCATGCGCCCGCATACGCGCAACAAACCCGAAAAAGACGAGTTGGTGCAGCATTGGGCACCTTTATTTTTCAAATATAAAGTACAATTAATCATCGAATCCGATTCGCATGTCATGAAATGGACTTGGCCAATCCGGCCATCCACGGAGCCTGGCAGCGACGAGGGCTTCATCCGAGATGACACCAACGGGTCGGTTTATATTGGCGAAGGCTGCTGGGGAGCGCCGCTGCGTGCTGCCGATGATGATAAAAAGTGGACGCGCACCAGTGGCAGCTTCAATAATTTTAGCTGGATATTTGTGGATCAGGAAAAAATTGAAGTCCGCACGGTACTCACAGATGTATCTGACAACGTAGCGGAAGTCAATGATCGCAATCTTTTTCTCACGCCCGTTGGCTTGTCCATCTGGAGTCCGCCCACTGGCGATGTATTAGAAATTTTCAAAAAGCCACAGCGCATCATAGCTGCCAAAACCGAACCAGCAGCGCCACCAACTGAAACGCCTAAGCCCAGTACGAATCAAGCGACATTAGAGAAAGAAGAAGATAAACTGCCTTTCCTTAAAGTGCAATGTGATGCGTCGGGTAAGGCAGCGGTGCGGTACACCATCGAACAGGCAGGCGAAGTAGCGCTACTGCTGCTTGACGAGGCCTATAAAATACTGGATCGCCAGAATCTAAGCCGACAGCCAGCGAAAGTACATTTGCGGGAGATAGACCTCGGCGCCTACAAAAGCGGCAATTATTATGTAATAATCCGATGTAATAATCAGGTCATTGCTAAATATCAAATCATAAGATAGACGCATTCGTGTTAAAGATAATTTTAAATCCCTGATAATCAAATTATTAAAAGTCGAAATAAAGCACCAAGTTTATTTTACAATATGATATTAATTGATAGCATGCGACGTTAGGCGGCATCGCACTTTCAAAATTTGTCGAATATCCTGTAGATCAACGTCGTAGGGTTTATATACCGCGCTATTGTCCGAGATGAGCCGAAGGGATTGAAGCCGGTTGTTAATTTTCACTTGCTGAATGCGCTTAGCTACAATGGTATCCGTTACCACAATGTACACCTGATTATCGCGGAGTGGCTCATCGCGCTCCAGTTTCTGACAGATCACCACGTCCCCATTCGTAATTGTAGGCAGCATACTATCGCCACTTATTTCAAATGCAATGAGTTCTCCTTCCAAACCCGGCACCGAAAATTTTTGCAACGCATTCAGAAAATCTGGGTCTTGCGGCCCTGTGGCATAGCCTGCCAGCGCCCGCACTGGTACCAGCGTAATGTTATTGCCTCCGGCATTATCACGACGGTCTTGCCAAGCGCGTACAGGTAGCTCCTGCTCGTAGCCATAGCCCTCCAGAAATATGTCTTCGCTATTACCAAACACAAAATTCGCATTGACGCCGTATAGCTCGAACAATTTGTATAGTTGATCCAAGGTTATGTTGCGTTTTCCTTTTAAAATACTGTTAATCACATGATTATAAGTGCCAAGTTTTTCAGCTATATCTGATTTGCCCTTAATCAAGCGACGCATTTCCAACGCTTCATAAACGATTCGGAAGCGCTGATTTACAATATGTTCTGAAAATTGTGTCATTTTAAAACAAAAAAGTTGATAATATATTTGCAAAAACAAACTATTTGTTTTAAATTTGTTGCCGACATTTCCCCCGATTGCGGGTACTTTCGGAATAAAGATACAAAACATTTTTTTAAAAACAAGAACATGGGCAGCAATCAATCAAACGGATTTTCTAATGGGCAGCGCCGCCGACCAAGTGTCACTTATCAGCGGCAAGCTCCTGGCAAAACGATCTATGCCACCATTTACCAATATACGCTTGGCTGGATGTTGAAGAAGCTCTGGCAAGGGCTTTGCAAATTAGCTATCGCCCTAAGGTACCGGCTTCAGCGCAGCGGGCAAGAATTTTTTGGCAGTTGGCGCTTGTCTTGGTTTAAGTTGGTCTTAGCAGGGCTGGTGCTGTTCATTATTACCAAAAAAGACATTCAGTTTTCTATTAATATGAAGGCCCCTTTGCGCAATGTAGAGGCTGTGAATACATCGCTGAAGCAACCTGGGCGCAGTAGCATTGTGGAAGAACTGGCGGTTGTGCCACCGATCAGCCGAAGTACGACATCATCCAAAACGACGCAAAGCTCCCGAAAAGCAACGCCTGCGCCACCAATGCCAACACTTGACCCCGAGCAAGTGGATGCTTACGTCCGCCGATTTACAAAAGTAGCGCAGGCCGAAATGCGCAAATTTGGCATTCCGGCAAGTATCAAAATGGCGCAAGCAATTCTTGAAAGCCAGGCTGGTACAAATAAAGATTCTCGTCAATATAATAATCATTTCGGTGCGCCATTACAAGCACATCGCTACGAAAGCGCTTGGGAAAACTGGCGCACGCACAGCATGTTGTTACGTGCTGAGTACCCACAACTGTTTGAAAATGGGTCAGATTATAAAAAATGGGCGAAAGGCTTGCAAGTAAGGGGTTATAATACAACCGACCAGTATTATGGACAACATTTGATGGCAATCATCGAGCAATATCGCTTACAAATATTGGACGAAATATAATAAGCATGTAAATATTATTACACAATCAGTTGATTTTCAAACTAAAAGCATTTTCCGATTCCGTAAATACTTTCCTTTTTAGTGGTTTTCTCCTATGCAGGGTGTCGGCTGCCTTTTATTGCAACGACACTCTCTTTTATTTGATAGAAATGGCGGCAATGAATCATTTTATAAAAAATCAGCATCTAATTTGGATGCAATTCACTAAATTGCCCTACCTTCCAGATTCTTTCACAATAATTGGAAAATTATGAAAGTGCTTTTGCAACACATCGCAGTAGCTCTGCTGAGTTCGCTATTCACTTGCTGGATTTGTCTAGGCTACGTGCAAACCCGATTGGTCACTTCCCCCGACCCACGGCCAACACAGTTGGTACACGACCGCCCCATAGCACCCACCAATGTATCGCCCACGCCTACTCCTCTACCCGATTTCATCGCCATTGCTCGGCAGGCTACCGAAGCGGTGGTGTCCATTACAGCGCACAATACAATGGTATACCGCGTATCCTCTGGCTCTGGGGTCATACTCAGCGCAGATGGTTACATTATCACGAATCATCATGTAATTGAAGACGGGCAAACCATTCGGGTAACGCTACCCGACAAGCGCACCTTGCAGGCGAAACTCATCGGTAAAGACCTTAGTACCGATTTAGCATTGCTCAAAGTATCTGCTAACAACCTATCGCCGCTACTGCTGGGCAATTCTAACACCGCGCAAGTCGGCGAATGGGCACTCGCCGTTGGCAACCCGTTTGATCTCAACTCAACGGTAACAGCAGGTATCATTAGTGCTAAAGCTCGCAATATTCATATTCTACAAAATGCTTATGCAATTGAATCTTTTTTGCAAACCGATGCAGTAGTAAACCCTGGTAATAGCGGGGGCGCACTGGTGAATGCACACGGCGAACTTATTGGTATTAACACCGCAATCATTAGCGAAAGCGGTGGTTACGAGGGTTATTCCTTTGCCATTCCGTCCAATTTGGTGCGCAAGGTAATGAACGATCTGCTCGAATTCGGTGAGGTAAAACGCGCTGTGCTCGGCGTCAGTATCGTAGAACTCAGCGCACAAACAGCTACCGAATTGGGCCTGCCCCGCCTGGAAGGGGTGTACGTAAGCGACGTCACACGCGGCAGCAGTGCGTATGAGGCCGGCCTTCGCCCAGGCGATGTGATCATTAGTGTAGCACAAGTGCGCGTCAGCTCTGTGCCAGAGTTGCAAGAACAAGTAGCACTTTTCCGACCTGGCGACCGGGTATCTTTAGAATATTACAGAGACGGACGCAAGCACCGGATTGATAACATTTTGCTTAAAAACATAAAAAATACCACTTCCTATCGTTAAATATTATCATAAAACATTTACAGGTAAGTGCCTAAATTGGTAAAGTTTTTGAACTTTTGGTGGCTTACGCTTCGCAAGTCCTAAACTTTCCGTTAACTTTGACCCTCGGATGCGCTAAGCGCCCAATGCATCATTATGTCAACGTTAAGCGATCAAAAAACAACACGCAACAAGCCCAGCTACCTCTACTCTATTGTGAGTGTAGCGCTGGTGCTCTTTTTGATCGGGCTATTCGGGCTGGTGCTGTTGCACGCGCAGCGACTCATACGGCTCTTCAAGGAGCAAATTACCATTACCGTAGAACTGAAGGATAGCACTTTAGCCAACGACATCGCCAACTTAGAGCAAGCGCTTGTACAAAGCCCTTTCGTGAAAGATGGCAGGGTACAATTTGTAAGCCGAGAGGAGGCAGCCCAACTCATGCAGGAAGATTTTGGAAAGGATTTTTTAAAATTGGGCTTACCCAATCCATTTTATGATGTATTTACTTTTAATGTAAAAGCAGATTATTTACAAAAAGATAGTTTAGAATTTTTAAAATCAAAAATTTTAGCGCAATACCCAGTTGTTGGTGATGTTTATTATCAAGAAAATGTAATAGAACAAGTGGGGTATAATATCCGACGTATCCGTTATTTGACTTTTGCCTTGGCCACGGTGCTGTTGCTAATCGCTACTGCGCTCATATACAACACAGTACGCTTAGCATTATATGCTAATCGTTTTTTAATTAAGAACATGGAACTGGTTGGTGCATCTTGGGAATTTATTAGCCGACCTTATCTGATACGCGGTATGATGCATGGCTTATTTAGTGGTTTGTTAGCAGTGGCGGCGCTGGCGGCGATGCTTTTCATCGTTCAGCGACAATTACCCGACCTGCGCGAACTGAACAATCTTGCGGGATTTGCTACTCTTTTCGCTGGATTAATTGTACTTGGAATGCTCATGAATGTGATTAGCACTTATTTAGTAGTAACCAAGTATCTTAAAATGCGGGTGGACGACTTATATTACTAATTATTCAGCATACACTGATAGCTAAAGCTCTAAAAATCAGCCATTTGAAAAAATCGGTAGTGGGTCAAATCTGTTCTGTTGTTCTACTTTTCAGATTTTGTAAATCTTTAAAGATTCACGAAATTTCATTCACTGTTTTGATACTTTGTAAAAAAACATTCAACACAAAAGTTATTCATCAGTGAATACATACTATTCAATCATAATTTTATTATTGCTTGTAAATAAATTAACATTATGAGTAAACCAAAAAAGAAAGTAGTGGTAACAACCACCCCCAAAGAAACAGCTCCTACCATGCGCACGGCAGCCACGCGCGCCCGCAGCACGGCAGCAGCTACACCTAAAGCTGAGTTGGTGTTTGGCCGCCAAACGTATATCTGGATGGGGATTGGCGCAGGGCTGATTGCATTGGGCTTACTGCTGATGGCGGGTGGACAAATGCCTTCGCCCGATGTGTGGGAACCAGAGCGTATTTATAGCTTCCGACGCACAGTGCTGGCTCCAATCGTCATTCTGGCCGGATTAGCAGTGGAGATCTATGCAATTTTCAAAAAGTAAAGTTCCTCTTGCTAAGAATTGATTATCAACATGTTATGAATAAAATCACATGGGCGAAACGATTAATGCGATTATATTAGGCATCGTACAGGGGCTTACAGAATTTCTTCCGGTGAGCAGCAGCGGACACCTCGAACTCGCTAAATTCATACTCGGCGATGACAAAGTTGGGCAGGAAAGTTTGCTCATGACCGTAGCGCTGCACGTAGCTACCGCTCTAAGCACTATCGTGGTGTTTAGAAAAGATATCATGGAAATCTTTAAAGGGCTTTTCCAATTTAAATGGAATGCAGAAACCCGTTTCGCCGTTTTGGTACTTGTTTCTATGATTCCAGCTGCACTCGTTGGTATCTTGTTAGAATCACAAATTGAACAATTATTTAGTAAACAAATACTGCTGGTCGGTACAGCTTTAATCGCTACTGGCGTATTGCTTTTTCTGGCAGACCGCGCCCGTAGCACTGGCCAGGACATCCGCTTCTTAGATGCTTTTTTGATTGGCGTAGCCCAGGCAATTGCTATTTTACCGGGCATTTCCAGATCAGGAGCAACCATTTCAACGTCGGTATTGCTTGGCATTGATCGGGAGAAAGCGGCGCGTTTTTCTTTCCTGATGGTCGTACCGCTCATTCTGGGTAAAATAGTAAAGGACGTATTAGACGGCGAATTGAGCGCTGAAGCTATACACAATATGCTCCCACTATTGCTGGGTTTTGTGGCGGCATTTTTTTCTGGATTGTTCGCTTGCCTCTGGATGATTCAATTAGTAAAGCGCAGCAAATTGAGTTATTTCGCTGTATATTGCTTTTTAGTGGGTGCTATTGCCATTATTTTTTATTATTACAATAGTAATAAATGAAGCCGCTTGCTGCCGAGCAGATTCCAGTCGGAACTTCTTTTCAAGAAGGCACGCTACTATTAGTCAACAAGCCTAAGGGTTGGACTTCTTTTGATGTAGTGAATAAAATTCGTTATACGCTAAAAAATAAATGGCAGCTTAAAAATATTAAAGTAGGACATGCGGGCACGCTTGATCCGATGGCTACTGGGTTACTGCTCATTTGCACAGGCAAAGCCACGAAAAACCTATCTGAATTTCAAAATTTGTCAAAAATATACACCGGCACGATCATGCTGGGGGCAACTACGCCCTCCTACGACGCTGAAACAGCTGTAAATCAGGAGTTTCCGATTTCACATATTACTACCGATATGATCGAAGCGACCCGCCAGAAGTTTCTTGGCAACATTGAGCAAATTCCGCCGATGTTTTCTGCGATCAAAATGGGCGGGCAGCCACTCTACAAAAAAGCGCGTCGGGGCGAAACGATAGAAATACAGCCTCGCCCAGTGAACATATATAATTTTGAAATAACGAGATTGTCTTTGCCCGAACTCGACTTTCGAGTGCACTGCAGCAAAGGTACATACATTCGCTCGTTAGCTTACGACTTGGGGCAGGCCCTACAAAGTGGTGCTTACCTGACCGCCCTGTGCCGCACACACATTGGCTCGTATAGCCTCGACCAAGCCTGGTCGCTTGATGCGCTGCTCACAGCCATCCGAGCAGAAGATTAGCGCCGCTCCATTTCTTTCATCAAGGATTCTGTTTCGCGCATGAGTTGCTCCCATTCGCGCTGGATTTCACGTTTGCGGGCTTCTTCCGACTTTCCAGAAGTCGCCGGCGGCGCTTGGATTTTGCGTTCCAAGTCCTTGCGATCCTGCTCCAACCGATCTAAGCGAGCGATGAGGTCTTTATTGTTGTCAATCGTGCGGGCGTGACCGCGCAACCGGTCAATCAATCCGCCTACTTTGTCCACTGCCTCATCATATTTACCTTCATTAAATTTCGCTTTTTCTGAGCGAAACAAATCCCAAGTGGATTTTCCCAGATCGCGCACCTCTCCAAATATCTTTTGAGAAGTTGCCTTTTCCTCTGGCGTTCCGAAAAAATAATTATATACTAAAATACCCACAAGTAAAAATAGCCCCAGCCTGATCAGATTTTTTATCATGGCGTCCTTTTTTTTAATTTTCAAATAAAAATATGCAGCGTTGCCCAGTAGCTATAACGCAGTAGCTTACCCAAAAATTACAAAAACTGAATAAATCTATTTTTTTGCTGTATATCATTCATTAGAAAACCGCTTATTGAGCAAGCGTAGCAGCAATAGCCACGGGGTAGCGTGCAATACAAAATCCAGCCAATCAATTAGCCCCATACCGCGCGCGCCGCCCAGTATCCATCTGATTTTGCCAAGTATGTGCGGTTCTGGCAGGTAAGGTGCTAAGCCCAGCGTGAGTGTCAGCAATACCACGAAGCGCCAATCGTTGATCAATTTTTGTAAGAAGGACAAAGCTATTTATTTTACAACAAAGGTAGGTAAAAAATGGATATTTGCGCTGCATGGTAGGCTTGAAATTTCGTACAGTAGCGATAAAGCAGCTTAATGCACACAATTATAATAATGACTTTTCTATTTAACAAAAATCATATTTTGGTAGAAAAACTTTGCAAAAGCATCATATTTCAGCTTTTGTTTTGATAAAAATGGCAACAATATAATCGCTAAGTTATTGATAACCTTTGGCTTGCAACCGGAATAACTCGGCGTACTTGCCATTTTGGGCCAGCAGTTCTTCATGGCTACCAAATTCCAGCAATTGCCCATTTTCTAAGAATAAAATTCGATCCGCCATCCGCACCGTAGAGAAGCGATGCGAAATGAGTACCGCTGATTTGCCCTGTATAAGTTCTGCAAAACGCAAGAACACTTCATGCTCGGCGCGCGCGTCCAAGGAGGAAGTTGGCTCATCGAGTATTAGCAATTGCGCGTCTCGCATGTAGGCGCGGGCGAGGGCTATTTTTTGCCATTGCCCTCCTGAGAGTTCGGTGCCTTCTTCAAAGCGACGCCCCAGCAACTGGTCGTAGCGCAAAGGTAGGGTTTCGATGACGGTGTCGGCAAGACTTTTCTGCGCAGATTCTTCAATTGCTACCCTTTCAGCTACCTGCTCAATGTTGCCAACGGCAATGTTTTCGGCTGCTTTGAGTTGAAATCGGACATAATCCTGAAAAATAATGCCTACATTATGACGTAAGCTATCCAGATTATAATCGCGAATATCCACCCCATCAATGAGGATGCGGCCTTCGGTCGGTTCGTATAGGCGCGCCAAAAGCTTAACCAACGTCGTTTTGCCGGCACCATTTTCACCTACTAATGCCATTTTTTCGCCTGTATTTAAATGAAAAGACAAATGGCGGATTGCCCAGCGCTCGCTATTAGGGTATTTGAAGCTAACATTTTCAAAAGTAAAACCATATTGTACCCGTTCGGGAAAAGGTATGCTGCTGGATTTGGAAATAATGGTGGGTTGAATGGCAAAAAAATCAAATAAATCCTGTAGATACATTGCGCCTTCAGCAATGCGAGAAAAGCGTGTGAGTACGCCTTGCAATGCACCTTGCATACGATTGAAAGCACCTGCCAGAAAGGTAAGCGTGCCAATGCTGATAATGCCGGAAACCGTTTGCATAATAATGAAAACGTAAGCGCCATAGTAAGCCACGGTGCCCAGAGCGGATAGTGCCGTACCCCAAGCTGCATGGCGCGTAGCGAGGCTGCGATTGGCTAAATAGTAGCGATGGGAAACCTCCGCAAAACGATTGGCTAAGAAATCGGCGAGGTTAAAAATTTTGACTTCTTTTGCGGTTTGATCGCTAGCGCCGATGTAACGTAGGTAGTCGAGTTCGCGGCGTTCGGGTGTCCAACTGTACGTGAGCGAGTAGGTTTTTTGGTTAAAATAGGATTCTGCTACAAAGGAAGGAATGACCGCTACGACAAGCAGCAGAATGAGCCACGGATTGAATACAACCAACCCAGCGCCTAAGGAAACAATCGTGATGAGGTCTTGCACTTGCGAAAATACCTGCGACATAAGCGCCGTGCGACCGCCCGTTTGCCGCCGCGCACGCTCCAGTTTATCGTAAAAAGTAGCATCTTCAAATTGGTAAAGGTCGAGTGTAGCAGCATGGCGCATGAGCTCGACGGAAGTGCGGTTGGCAAATAAGTCGCCGAGCAAATTGTCCAATAAAATGATACCTCTGTTCAATACTTCCGAAGCAATAGCTAACAGAAATTCAACCCCGACCATCAGCCAAAGATGTGCAGTATCCGCTTCTGCCCCTTGCGCCAGCAGCACGACTTGATCAATTATTTCCTTACCTACATAGAGCGAAGCCAAGGGTATAACCGATTTGACCAGACGCAAGGCAGCGTTGGACAGGGTCATCCAGCGGCTTGTCTCCCATATCATACGGAAAAGGCGCGGTAAGTGTCGCAGAGCCAGAAATTGGTTTTTCAAGGACTGTTTATCTTCTGCCATGTAACGTTTGTTTTGAACTTCTTGGAAACGATACGGTTCGACAAAAGGTTGTTGAAGTGGTCGGTCAATCTATCATTCATTATGATATGCCCTCAATAGCCATGCGAATGTAAAAATTTGCTTTTGGCTTGTAAAACCCAATAGATGAAGCGAAATTTGGATTTCCATTTCATAAAAAACTATCTGATTATGAATCGTTATACCTTCCATTACTTTTTTATTATATTCCTTTTTGCCGTCAGCGTTACGGCGCAGCCCTCCCCCAAAGCGGCGCTGCACGACCTGCGTGTAGATGTGGTGTACTTAGCCAGCGACTTGCTACAGGGCCGCGAGGCCGGTACCGATGGCGAACAATTGGCTGCAGAATATATTGCTACGCGCTTCGAACGCATTGGGCTACAACCCAAAGGCACGAAAGGCAGTTGGTTTCAGGAGTTCGACTTTCAGTTCAATCCGAATCCGCACACAACCTCTGGTGGCGAGAACCGCATGGGCAAGAATGTGCTCGGATTTTTGGATAACAAGGCCAAAACGACCATCGTCATCGGCGCGCACTATGATCACCTCGGCGATGGTGCTTTCAGTTCGATGTCGCCCAACGACCGTGCCATCCACAATGGCGCCGACGACAACGCCAGTGGTGTAGCGGCTTTGCTTTATTTAGCATCGTATTTAAAAAATCAGTCTAAAGCTAAAAACAACAATTATTTATTCATTGCCTTCTCGGCGGAAGAGCTGGGGCTAATCGGCTCCAAGCACTGGGTAAAGCAACCAACCCTTGATTTCAAGAGCATCAATTACATGCTCAACATGGACATGGTGGGCCGCTTGAACGATGAAAAAACCCTCGTTATTAATGGTGCGGGCACTTCGCCAGCCTGGAAACCCGCGTTGGAGCAAATTAAAATAGGTGGTATTCAAATTAAAACGACCGATTCGGGTATTGGCGCTTCCGATCATACTTCTTTTTACTTGGCGGATGTGCCCGCGCTGCATTTCTTTACAGGGCAGCATAGCGAATACCACAAGCCCAGTGATGACGCACCTCTGATCAACTACGACGGGCTACTGCTCGTGAGTCACTATATCGCAACACTTATCGAAGCCCTTGATGCTAAAGGACGGTTGGAATTCACAAAAACCAAAGACGAAAGTGAAAACCGTCGGGCTGCCAGCTTCAAGGTATCGCTGGGCGTCATGCCGGATTATACCTATAATGGCGAAGGAATGCGCGTGGATGGCGTACTGGAAGGGCGCCCTGGTGCCAAAGCTGGCCTCGAAAAGGGTGATATCATTTTGCAGATGGGGGCGCACCCTGTGAATGATATTTACGGCTATATGGAAGGGCTGAGCAAATTCAAAGCTGGCGAAACGGCCATCATCCGTGTACGCAGGGATACGCAGGTATTAGAATTGGAAACCACTTTTTAAAGGTCAAAGTGCTTAGCATTTATGTTGAAAATATTAGAAATCTTTGATGTAAAAATAATAACTTTGCGTTGCTTTTTTTGAATTAGCTTACATCACTAAAAAAATATACACTTGCCATGGGAAGAGGCGATAAAAGAACCAAACGCGGCAAAATATGGCGTGGTAGCCACGGTAAAAGCCGCCCAAAGCGTCGGAAAACGCTGAGTAAAAATCGCGCGTAAGCGCAGCCTATTGCACCCCATTCGTTAGGAAGTATTACTCAAAGAATGGGGTTGCTTTTCAACTTTTTGTGTCAACCTTTCTTCTTCTGCATCTGCTATTAATAAATACACAGCATCGTAAAATATCATTGCCTCGGCGTTGAACACTTGTAATCATGTCATACATTTGGAGCGACCACCTATATCCGTTAGGGCCCGCCATCTTTTTTCTTTTCGGTTTCGGCAGTCAAGCGGCGGAGTTTCTCTTCGGCTTCGCGTATTTGTTTTTGCAGTTGCTCCAGTTTCGCGCTATCGGCTGCAATTTGCTTTTGTAATGCTTCACGGGACTTCATATCTTCGGCGATTTTAGCCGCTGTTTCAGCTTTCACTTTGGTGATTTGTTCGGCTGCCTGTTGCTTGGTCTGATACACCACATCAGAGGCTTCCTTTTTGGCCGCGCTTACTTCGTCGAGTAGTTGTTTGCGGGTAGTTTCTGCTTCCTGGGCGTATTGCGCTTTTTTGTCGGCAGCATCTTTACGCGCTTTTTCCACTTCAGCCTGAGCCGTGCTGCGCGCTTCCTGTACCTGTTTGCTCAGTTCTGCGCGCTGCACATTAGCATCTTCGCGTACTTTTTGAGTTGCTTCATTTTCCTGCTGCCGGGTGGCGGCCACCTGTTTGGCAGCATTTTCACGAGCAGTAGCAACCTCCTCGGCAAGTTGTTTTTTCACAGCAGCTGATTCTGTCTTCGCCTGCTCCGTTTCAAGGGCCACTTGCTGACGGATACGCCCAATCTCTTCCGCAGCACGCTGTTTGGTATTGACCACTTCTACGGCCGCGTTTTCTTTCTCACGAGCCATTTGCTCGCGAAGGATAGCTACTTCGGATGCGTTTTGCTCTTGAATCCGCGCCTTTTCCTCGTTAGCTTTGCGGCGTGACTCGGCTACCTCCAGCGCCAAGCGTTCTTTCTCCAGCACAGCATTTTCGCGGGTTTTAGCGACTTCTTCGGCAAGCTGTTCTTTCGTTTTGAGTATTTCTTCCGATGCTGATTTTCTGGTTATGACCACCTCTTCCACTGTTTTGTCTCGCTCTTGCTCAGCTTTCTGGCGCGCCAGTTGAATCTGATTCAACGTTTCTTCGCGAATGCGTTTGAGTTCAGCGGCTGAATTCTCGCGGGCGCTGGCAATTTCATCGGCGTATTCGAGCTTGGCTTGTTCTAACTTTTCTCGAATGGACTTCAGTTCCTTCGCTGCGCGTTCACGAGCGCCAGCTACTTCCTTTGCCGACTCCAACTGCACCCGCTGAATCTCTTCGGCGGCGCGTTGTTTGTTTTGTACAACTTCCAAGTTGATCTGTTCAATTTGACTGGATGCCTTCTCCTTCGCATCTTTTACCATATTGGCTACTGCCTGTCGGGATTTTTCAATTTCTTCTTGCGATTTTTGGCGTGCCTCCAATACTTCATTGGCATACTGTTGCTTTTGCTCGGCGGCTTTTTGCTGCGCCAGGGCTACTTCCTGCTGCAGTTGCTGCTTTTGTTTTTCATTTTTTTCCTTTTCGGCGGCGATCTCTGCCCGTAGGCGTACTTTGGTATCCGCGAGTTCTTTGCGCAGGTTATTCAATTCCTCATCTGTAGCCGGTTCGGTGCTGCTGCGCGTAGGTGTAGTGGTGGCGGGTTTATCGGCTGTAGCTGATCGGGGCCGACGAGTTGGGTCGGTGTCCGCTATTTTTACATCCACCACTTTAGAAGGGTCAAGCGTTTGGTGGAAGCAGGTAGCCAGTTGCCGAAATTCGAGTTGCCGATTCGGGTTCACCGTAAACTTCCGCATCTCTTTGCTTACATTATTTTTGATATAAATGGTGGTAATAAACGAAGCAGCCAACCATTCCACCGCTGTCATATTGAGTTGTAATACATTCTGATAAATCGGTACGTTGCCGTCGGTGATCATTTCACCCATTTCTACGAAGCGATAACTGCGCCGTTCCATAGTGGAATCCACGAAAATAATTTCATCCTCTTGATTGAATTCTACACCGCTTTTAGAGATTATTTTTGCCCGCAGACCCTTATCATCATTGAGGAATTCAATGCTATAGCTATAATTACCACGCACCACCAACACCTGCGATACTGTTTGTACAATATGTGCCCCGCCGATATTTACATTCCTAACAATCAATCCATTGCATTCTTGTGCATTGGCAGCAGTAATTCCCGATAGGAAGTATAGTAGCAAGGCTATGGCAGGTAAGTGTTTCATATCTTGTAATTTTTGAGAGGTAATTTAAGGTATTTCAACGGTTTATGAAATACCTGCAACGCGGAAATTCAAAATCTTATTGTTAAAAGATTAGAAAAGCCAAATAGAATAAGGATAAGCCAGGGCTGACTAATGTAAAATTTTATCCTGATGATGAAGTTTGACGCTGGCAATAATAGCGAAAAAAACTGACAATGAAGTATTTTTTTCAAGTTAGGGCTTGTATTTGTGTGACTACACGGGGTAGTTTGCGTCTAAAGCAATATATTCTTTAAAATAACAATACAAACCTTTACAACCATGAAAAAAACGCTCTTTACCCTATTAGTCGTTTCGGCATCTGTGATGCTGGCGCAAGCGCAATTGATTGACAAAGGCGCTATTATGGTCGGAGGCGACTTAGAGTTCACCTCCCATAGCAAAAATAGCACTTTTGAGCTACGCCCTATGCTGGGTTATTTTTTTGCTGACAATGCGGCACTGGGCACGGGCTTTTCCTATTCATCAGTCAGCAACTTCCGACGATTTAGCCTCAGCCCTTTTGCTCGATACTATCTGAACTTTGGTCTGTTCGGGCATGCGGGCGTTCAGTTCACACATATCAAGGATGCAGAAAAACCCAATGATTTTGACTTGGTCGCGGGTTTGGGGTATGCCCTGTTTTTGAACAATAATGTAGCTTTCGAGCCTTTACTTACCGTCAATTTCCTGGATGGCGAGCCGTACACCCGATTGGGTATTTCTTTCCAGGTATATTTCAACCGATAAAAACCTCCGGTCACATCTACCGAGGTTCCAGGGCAACATCGTCCGTTTGCGGCGTGTTGCCCCTGGCTTCTAATTAAGTGTTTGTAATAGCAGAAAGCCCTCAAATCAAGGAGCTTTCGTTTGTTTATTTCGGCTATTTTATATATCTTTGTACTTGTAAAGATGACCTTCCAAAAAATAATCCCTGTGTTGAACCCATGCCCCTAAAAAAACGTTAGAACTATTGAAAAAAAGCACGCTACAACGAAAAAACGTTGTTTTCAAATAATCCTACATGTCTGACGCCATCGAAACCACCATGACTGCCCGCAAGCAAAGAATCATTTTTATTGATGTGATTCGAGCTTTTGCTATTTTGATGATGCTTCAAGGGCACTTCATAGATGCTATGCTTTTACCCGAATATCGGGATTATGGTTTGCCGCTGTACGCTTTTTGGGCTTTTTTTAGAGGGCTTACTGCACCAATTTTTTTCTTTTCTACGGGGCTGGTTTTTATGTATCTGTTATTGAAAGATGAGCGGCCCATCTTGCAAAATGAGCGCGTACACAAAGGGTTGCGGCGAGTTGGGATGCTGGTTGGGATTGGTTATGTCCTCAAATGGAGCTTGCCAAGTTTGCTCAGGCTACATTTTTATCCTTCTTTTTTCTTAGTGGATGTGCTGCACTGCATTGGCTTTGCCATTTTAGGGCTGATCATAGTATATGCTTTACATCGGTGGCTGCAATTTTCATTGCGTGTTATTTTATTTACATTGGCTATTATTATATTTTTATCAAATCCGATCTTGAAAGCTGCGGATTGGTCGGTGTTACCTCCTTGGCTGGCAAATTATTTTACCACAGCCTATGGTTCCACGTTCACACTCTTCCCTTGGATAGGCTACACTTTTATAGGCGGGGTGCTGGGCGTATGGCTCAATCGAAATAAAACAATGGCCTTCGCCGCTTGGTTTCCATGGGCACTTGTGGCGCTGGGCTGGGCACTTCATGCGTTTTCTACGCACTGGATGGCGGCACTTTATGAAATCACCGCTTGGAACACATTCTATGAAATTACCAGAAATAATTATCTGTTGATGCGCTTAGGGCATGTATTGATTACTGTGGCCGCCGTAGTATGGATTACACGCTGGTGGAAAACAATGCCGTCCATAGTTACCAAAATTGGTAGCGAAACGCTTACGATTTATGCCGTTCATTACGTCATTTTATATGGTACTTGGTTTAATTTTGGCTTAGTAAGCCTTTGGAAGCAACAACTACAACCAATGCAAGCCGCGCTGGGTGCGCTATTGTTTGTGATCAGCTTTATTATCATAACGGCTCATATCGAAGCTATTCGATTGTTGTTGTACCGCCAACTGCCGGCGATGGCCTATTATGCTTTCCGAGTGGTTCGCATTAAAATCATTCGATTTTACCTCCGCGCGCGCCGTCCGGTACGCCGGATATGGCTATCGTTTACCTGACATCCAAATTCTTTGAATTTCAGGCTTTTACGCATTTTCAAAAACGCTCTTTTGTTTTCTTTGTTTGGCTGCGCAGGATTTTCCAGAATTCTGCAAAAGAATCAAACTCACGTCGAAAACTTAGTCCAGAGCCAATTTGCAAGCGTCGCCCTCCAATATCCGGTTGCAATCGCTGATAGACCCTTAGTTTCAGGCTGCGGTCAGTGCTCAATGCATATTCAATAACGATGTCATTACCAACGAAGGTACCCGCCGATGCTGTATTGCGCACACTGGTGCCAATATCCACATTACCGCCTAATAATACCGTTAAGCGATCATTAAGAAAGTTTTGCCGCAGTTGTACTTGAAATTCATCTCCGCGACTAAAGTTTTGCCCATCGCCCAAGTCCACATTTTGATACTGATTATAAGCAATATCAAAATCAATACCGGAAAGTACGCGCCCCTCAGAGATAAGATCGGAGAATAGTTCCGTGAGCAGTAGCGACAATTGGTTCGATATAAATTCACTGACCGTATTGTATAAAATTTCACTGCCCTGTAGTGCAAAATCGGATGGCAAGAACTGCCCAACTACGATCAGCCCAAATACCTGCCGATTGAGTTCGTTTTGATCCTGCTTTAAAATGCGCAATTTACTATCCGTGTAGGTTTTTAATTCTCCAATAAGCAATGGAAAGGCAATATCAAAATTAATTACTGGGCGCAGTAGCTCGCCTTGGAGTTGCATCCGAAGCACAACATCCGTGGCTTTGCTGGCATCACTTTTCACCTGAGGGCTAGAGTTTACCAAGTATTCCTGTATAAAATTTGCTACAGAAGTATTTAAACCTTTATATTCGGCTTCTAAACTAATCTGAGCACCAAAGGGGTCGCCGGTCCATTGTATATTACCACCCTGCCGAATTCGAAAACTTTTATTTACTACATTATACAAAGTAAATAAATAATCGCCCTGTTCGATCGTATAATCGCCAAACATTTGAAAATCAGCACCTCGCGGCATGATAATACGAATATTACCTCTACCAGAACCTTTAATAATATCGCCGGTTTGCTCATTAAATACGAGTTCCATCTGCGCTTCTTGCCGAATGCCGAGGTTCATTTCCAGACTGATACCTGTAGGCTCTAAGCGTTGTCGCTCGCGCTCGGCAGCTTCCTCTGTCTGCTTTTTCTTGTTGATAAAATTGACAAACTTGAGTGCAGACGCACTTCGTCCGGCGCTTACAGGGATTACAATGCGCGTGCTATCAGCCACATTTGCATTAATGTAAATATTAATACGATTGAATGGGCCATTGAAGCGAATATCGCCTGCCCCCAGCGCATGTCCGTAAAATAGGTCATTGTCACCTTTTTTGGTGTCTAAGGCTAAAAAGCGATTGGTGCGTAGGCGCACATCCAGCCCCATATTGCGCAGCCGATCGTGCCGAATGCCTCCACTTACCGTAGCGCTGTGCCCGTATTTGTCGCGCAGTATAATATCATTAGCACCAAAAAGAAAGTTATTTACACTCACGGTACCTTGGGCAAAAGTGTAGCGCGTTTTGAGATAATCCACGGTGAGTGCGCCTTCCCAAAGCGTCAGGTTGCCCGACACATCGGGTCGAGCGGCAAACCCGCTGAATCGCAAATCGCCATCGAAATAGCCTTCCGTGTCGGATATTACATCTCCAATAAAATATTCAGCGATACATATGGGATAACGAGCAATATTTACATTAAAATCAAAATAATGCTTTTGTCGGGTGGTGGTCAGTGGTTGTCGGTTATCTTTTATCTCATTCAAATTAAAAAAACCATTTGCACTAAGCACTGCGTCGCCGTCATCTATGCGCAGGGTTGCGCGGAGCGGGCTTTTGAGATCTCGGGCATTCGCCGAAAATAGGAATTTGCCAAACAAATCATTGTTAATATACAAAGAGTCGGAGCGAATATTGGCGCGTAAGTCCTGCAGCTGAAACAGATCCGTGGCCTGCACAATTAGATTAAAATTGCCACTAAAGTCGAGCGGTTTGTAGTCCCAGAAGTCATCAATGATACTAAAATCCAAGTTAAATAAAGACAAACGCAATCCCTTGTCCTGTACGCTTTCTATCAATATAGTGCGCTCGCCGCTGGTGAGTTTGAAATGCCCTATGTTGATATAATTTTTACCGATTTCAATGTAATTATCGGGGTTGATGAGCCAGAAACGTTCTAAAATAACTAAGTTGTTGGGTTTGAAATTAAAGCGAAACCGGCTGCTATCTACTGGAAAAAATACACCTTCCAAATCAAGGGCATCCATGAATTTGTTGGTCTCTTGGATGATTGTGAAATTAAAACTATCCCTCAACTCTCCAGTGATAGTTAGCGGTTCCAATTCATATTTGTCATTAATCATCGTGTGCATAGAATTTGCCAGTATGTGTGCCCCCGTCACATCGCCATCGAAAATCAGGTGCGCATCCTCCAGGCGCACATCGCCATAATTAAAAGTAGGCATATCTATTTGCACCAGCAATTGGTCGCTCATGCTATTGTAGCGCCCTTTAATATCAATATCCCGAAGTACGCCCAGCTTTTCATCGAACAGATGATTCAGCCCCTGCGAATCGGATAATCGAAAATCGAAAGTAAAATCACAAGCATTCAATTGACGGCTGCTATTGCGAAAGCCAAAACGCTCGGCGAATGCCGGATAATTGCGCGTAAAATGCCGGATCACGGCTTCAGGTATTTGCTCGATGTCAAATACACCGCTGATGATGCCACTCATCACATCCGATTCTAAGCGAAAGCGTCGTTGCCCATCATCATTAAATTCAGAAATTGCTTGTAATTGTTCTATAAAATATTTTTCCTGATGATTATAAATGATAGCCAAATTATTGACGCTTGCGGTTCCTTCCATCGTGGAGAGCCGATTGTTGCTCAAATTAAGGTCGAATTGACCACCGAGTATGATGTCTTTTTTAGAAAAATTAATGGTTTTGAGGTCGAGTTTATTCACATTTGCCTGAAAATTAAAGCGCGGCACACTGTCTTTAAAATTAAGTAAACCCCTGAATACCAAGTCAATATGCTCATCTTTAATCGTAAAATTACCATCGAAGAGGTTTCGATTGAGCTTGCCGGACAGTTGCGCATTCTCGTAATTGTATTGTTTAAAAACAAAACTTTGGATGTTCGCCGTAAGCTCGGCAGAAGCAGTTGCTGCGCTTAGCCCCACGCCATTTTTCACTTCTGAGGTAAAATTGACCAAACCGAAGTCTGGGTTATCCGTCCATTTGCCGAGATCAAAGTCTTCAAGCGCCAATCTTCCACGATAGCCAGCACGGTTGCGACCGTTTTTCAGGTTCATTTGCATATCCATACGCGCGCGCCCAATGTCCGTGCGCAGATAGCCCAAGGCTACGAAATTAGCAAAAAAGCCATCAAAGGAGCCTTCGAAATTGAGGCGCCCGAGGCGATCCCAGTTGCTGGGCAAATTAAGGTCCGGAATGAGTTGGCGCAGGGTTCGTACGCGCGTACTGAACTGTTCCAGGCGCAGGGTGATAAATTCCTCATTTTTAACAGCCAAGTTGCGGGTATTAAAATTACCCCGAACCAAAGAACCATCTGATAGTCGGATATTCACATTGCGCCCGCGCAGGTTGTTTACTTTGCCACTAATGCGGCCATCCAACTGTAGTATTTCTTCTCGATTGCTATTGAAAAAGGTATTATTTTTCAGGCCCGGCGCAAAGGTCATGATATCTCGTAGCACTACGTTGGCGCTATTGATACGGGCATCCATTTCCACGTCATCGGGAAAAGAGGCAAATTTTTCGTAACCCCGATAGCGAAAAATAAGCGAATCGCCGATTTCACTGTATGGTGTAATCAGCTTAAAATCATTGAGTTCTGCTCGTCGGGGCGACACCAGTACCTCCCGTGCTGAGAGTTGCTTGAGCACAAAGCCGCTGCTATCCTGAAGAGCCAAATGTTGTACTTCGCCCAAAAAAACTTGATTGGCAAAAGTGAAACAACGGACATCCATGTTGATGTCAAACACTTCCATGTGCTGGTAATCCAATTCATCTGTTGGGCTGAGTTTCACAGGGGTACGATCATAATTGTGCAAGGCAAAGCGGCCGTCGCGCAAGCGAAAGGTTTCGATGGATAGAAGCGCTGAAGGCGCGGGGCTGGTGTCCGAATCTTGTATTTTCAGCACGGTTTCAATGGGTATGGCCTGCCCTGGAAATTCATCAATGCGCACCACCGGTTGAATCAATTCGACTAAGTGAGCATCTATTTTTTTGTGAGGCAAATCCATTTGTCGAATGCGAATAGTGCCTTTGCCGATGGCCATGAACAGGCGCTGCCCGCGCACCTGATCCAGCTTTACAAAATGCACATCTTCCAGATTGAGCCGTCGGATCAGTAGATTAAAATGCCTTTTCTTCTGGGTTTCAGAGGCTTGCTGAGGTGAAAATAAGCGGTCGAGTAATGTTTCCAGATTGGTTTGACGTGCGTTCGCTGGTCGTTTCAAATTAAATTGTGCGCTGCTGAGGCTAAGCTCGTCAATGGTAAGCCCTTTCCAAAGCAACACAAAAGGATTGGTGACAATATTGACGCTCAGCTTATCGCTGTAGAGCAAGGTATCGCCGGGTACGAAGGGGTCTTCCACATAAAAACCTTTCATGACTACCCGATCTAAGAAGGCTAAGTAAAGATAGTCCATGCTTACGGTCACGCCCATTTCGCGGCTAAGCACGCGCGCCGTCTGACGTCCCATCCAGTTTTGTACAGGTGGAATGAGCAACAAGAACGACAGGATGATAAGTAAAGCCAACACAAATGCCAGGCCGCGCGTTAGCCATAGCCAGACCAGCGCAGCGATCTTCTTTCGCGGTTCTGTTTTATTGACTTTCTCGTCTGGTGTCGTCACGATGTTTGTATATTATATGGCTGTGCTTTATACAAAAGAACTGTATTTCAACTTATAAGGTACAGCACTTGGACGTTTTTAACGCAAATTTAATGCAACTTTGCCTCCTTTGAGTAGCTTTTCTAAAATAACATATAGTCTATGATTCATATAAATAATTGATTATAAATAATTTATAAATTATAAAAACAGTAAACCATAAATAATTCAGTACTTATATTACAATGATAATAAAAACTGCATCGTATCCACGCCATCGGCATAATCGCTGGGTGTAGGCTGCTGGGCTGTTCCAAATGGAATAGCCCTTCTAATATATTGGCTATCAGAAGCAACTACACATTGTATATCCGATTCTCGTGCAGCAATATCGGCTACCGCTTGTTCTATTGCATCGTAATAAGCATAATGCAATACCGCAATACGCGATTGTAAAGATGCATCTTCCACCAGCAAAATGCAGCCATTAGCGAGGTGTGGTACGCGATTCAAGATATAAAGCGCATAGTTATAATCGAAGTTATTTTTGTATTTATTATGCAATATAATGGACCGAAAATTGTATAAGGTTTCCAACAATGCTTGAAAATCGTAAGCTCGCGGCACGTATAGCTTCGATACGTTGCGGCATCCTAAGCCAAAATAGCTGAATACATCGTGCCCTAAGGCCTGCAGTTGCTGCGGTGTTTCTTGCCCCTCGATTAGTGCTACGCCATTGCGGTTACGCCGAATAATGTGCGGTACTTTGCCAAAATACGCTTCAAAATAGCGCGCAGAATTATTACTACCCGTAGCAATCACCGCATCATAATTTTGAAGTTGTTCCACAATTTGAAAATAAGCGGCGCTGCGTGGATCAAAGCGCTGAAGCCATTGCAAGAGATAGGGCAATAGATAAGGCTCCTTATCCGAAAGTTTGATGATGGCTCGATGTCCGGCTGCGAATATGCACAACACATCCTGAAAACTGACTAATGGAATGTTGCCTGCGGGCACCAGCGCCACTGCTTTGGAGGCGATATGGTCATCAATATGATAATGCTGAAGCCATTGTTGTAGCTGCTTAGCATCGAGCATCTGATCAGCGATAGCACGGATTGCCTGTTCTTGATTTTCTATCGTAAACCAATCATTATGGTAGTGTGTACGATGCCTCACCGCGCGCCGGTAATCATCATCCACTCGTTGTAGGTGCTTTCCCAATGCTACCAGCACTGCCACGCGCTCGTGGAGGGTCATGGGTTGGTTTGTTGCCATTGCTTTACATTATCATTCAATATTGCCCGTCGTCCTTCTATGTAGTTACGCCATTCTGTCAGGGCGTTTTGAAAATCAGCAGGTAGGTCTGATTCAAAGTACATCTCTTTGCCTGTGGCTGGATGCACAAAGCCCAGCGACTTGGCATGGAGCGCATGACGCGGCAGTACCGTGAAACAATTTTCTACAAATTCCTTATATTTTGAAAAAATTGTACCCCTCACAATGCGGTTACCATCGTAGCGTTCGTCGTTGAATAAAGGATGCCCAATATGCTGCATGTGTACACGTATCTGGTGGGTGCGTCCAGTTTCGAGGTTGCATTGCACCAAGCTCACATAATACATCCGTTCTAACACTTTGTAGTGCGTGACGGCCCATTTTCCTGCTTCCCCTTCTGGGAATACCGTAAACAAGTGCCGGAAACGCGGGTGCCGCCCCACATTGGCTTTAATGGTGCCGGTGTCCTGCTTTGGCTCACCCCACACCAGCGCGTAGTAGGTACGTTCAATGGTATGATGAAAAAATTGTTTGGCTAAGTGCTGCATGGCGTATTCGCTTTTGGCAATCACCAACAGCCCGGAGGTATTTTTATCAATACGATGTACCAGACCCAAGCGGTCCTGATAATTTCCTTCGCGTACTGGCAAATCATGGTGCCCGAAGTAATAAGCAAGCGCATTGACCAGCGTACCCCGATGGTGCCCTACCCCAGGATGCACCACCATACCTGCAGGTTTGTAAATTACCATCAGATCGTCATCTTCATAGCGAATATCCAGCGGAATACGTTGTGGAACGACTTGCGCGTTCTCCCCCGGCGGATGCGGAATCACCACCGAAATGACCTGCCCAGGTTTTACTTTAAAATTGGGCTTTACCTCCTTACTATCCACACGAATAGCGCCCGCTCGTATAGCATTTTGTATTCGATTGCGTGTAGCCCGCTCGATTCGATCCATTAAAAATTTGTCAATCCGAATGGGCGACTGCTTGGCATCTACGTTAATATCATAACTATCGTAGAACTCATCGGTATAATTATCATTCAGTTTTTCTACTTCCCGCATAGCCCTGTGCATTTTTATTCCTTGTTCGGATATACCGGAAGGTGTGTCAATCAATCAACAAAAATAAGGGTTGTTGTGTATAGTTCGCAATAAACTTTTTGTTTTTTTGAACCGAAAACCAGCATTGCTACATATCCACTTTATTTTTATAGTAATCTATTCACATTCAAAATATTAAAAACAATGCAGAACGCAATTGGTTTTGGGTCGCTTTGCACCCGCGAGTTGCCCAGTCTAAAAACTACTGAGCCACACTTACTTCCGATTTACGCCACTTCCTCCTTCGCCTTTGAATCTGTTGACCAAGGTATTAATATCTTTTTGGGCAAAGAGAAAGGGCATGTTTATGGGCGTTATGGCAATCCAACCATCGAAGCGGTAGCGAATAAAATTGCGCTGCTCGAAACGCACGGGCTACACATGCAAGCTAAGGCCATCTTGTTCAGCTCTGGGATGTCTGCAATTTCCACCTTAGCATTGGCGCTACTGCGCAGCGGCGATAAGATACTCACGCAAGGCAACCTTTATGGGGGCACCACCGAGTTATTTGTAAAAATATTGCAACCGCTGGGCATTGAAACCATCCTAACAGATCTGCAAAATCTCAATCAGGTAGAAACTACCATCAAAAATGACCCCAACATACGGCTTATCTACTTTGAAACACCCGCCAATCCTACCCTCGCTTGCGTGGATATAGAGGCTTTAGCTACCATCGCCCGAACCCATAAGCGACTGAGTGCCATTGACAACACTTTTTGCACGCCTTATTTGCAGCAGCCTTTCCGTTTTGGTGTGGATTATATCGTGCATTCTACGACCAAATTTCTCAATGGCCATGGCAATTCTATCGCCGGTGCGCTGGTGGGTATGGATGTAGATATGATGGAGGGCAAAATATGGCAAACGATGAAATTGGCAGGCACTAACTGCAACCCATGGGATGCTTGGTTAATACATAATGGTATGAAAACCTTAACGTTACGCATGGATAGGCACAGCCAGAATGCAATGGCAGTGGCTCGCTTCCTCCAACAACACCCCAAAGTGACGCGGGTCAATTACAATGGGCTACCATCACATCCCGATCACGCATTAGCAAAAAAACAAATGCGTGACTTTGGCGCGATGCTTAGTTTTGAATTGCGCGATGGATTACAGGCAGGCATTAATTTCATGAATCGCATTCGGTTTTGTACGCTGGCGCCCACGCTTGGTGATGTGGACACCTTGGTCTTGCATCCCGCTTCGATGTCACATGTAAATATTCCTAAAGACATTCGCCTCCAAAATGGCATTACCGATGGGTTAATCAGGCTTTCCGTAGGCATTGAAAATCAGGAAGATATCATCGCCGATTTGGCGCAGGCTCTCGATTAGCCTTAGAGTATGTTTAAAATTCGTTTTTGAAGTCGAAAATGATCAGATTTGGGTTCTCACGAAGCGTTTTTTGAGCTGCATAGCAGCGCTACGGAGCGAGAAAAAGGCAAAGTGAGGTTCCATAGATGAACATTTGCAGACCAAAGTATGAAATTTAAACATGCTCTTAG
>CALMSP010000317.1 GCA_937872405.1 uncultured Saprospiraceae bacterium
CCATCATCGGCAAGATACCAGAAATTACAGGTGTGGTAGCCATAAATGGTATTGCATTATAAGTCATTTACCACTTATTACTTTCATTTCATAGCCTATTGAAAATGAGCCTCTTGTAAAATTATAAGACATTTCATTATAGCATAAGCATGTAACTTTATCAACGTTTATCGCTTACCATATCTTCAATCCATTGTACGTATGCGGCGTTCGCCTGCACTTCCAATTGTATAATACAAGGCGTATCATAAGGATGTATTCGTTCTGCTTCTGCTGCAGCAGCAGCCGCGCGCTGCCGACTGGTTTTCAAGATGGATACCCATTCGGCATCTTGCTGAATAGCCTCCTGCCACCAATAGGCACTTTGGATAGGAAATATATTCGCACAGGCGATTAGCCGATCTGATAGTAAATGATGCACGATGCGCTGTGCCTCTAATTCATTGCTATGCGTGATGTAGAGCAGGGTAAATGTCATTATTTGAATTCGATTAAAATATTTTAGAAATATGCAATACTATGCTACAAAGCCCTAACGTTTTGTGGAGCATGAAAAATACACAACTACTCCTATTTTTATTGTGCTTGGCTGCTGTCCGCACGTCAGCGCAATCTTACAATACGGCCTTGGGTATGCGCTTGGGTACAGACTGGGGCGTTACGTTACAACAGCGTATTGCCAACCGGACCACGCTCGAAGTGCTCCTACAGTCGAGCCTCCAACGCGAAGAGGTGCTCCTAACTGTAATGGGGGAGCAACACTTGCCAGTTATATCGCGGCGATTCAATATTTACTACGGCGGCGGCTTACATAAAGGCTGGATTAATGAAACCGACCGTAATGATGAGCCTTATGCCAATCCTTTTGGCGTCACTTTTATTGGTGGTATTGAGATGTCGTTGGCTCGACTAAATATTTCTTATGATTTTAAACCTGCGATTAATATTACGGGTGGCCAGCATAACTTTTATACTCAAACCGGTATCTCTTTGCGATACATTATTGATAAACGTGAATGGAAACCATTTAGTGGTAGCAAAAATAATAAAAAGAAGAATCGGCGCAAAAGTGGCGGCATCAACTGGCGATTTTGGGAAAATTTTTAACCCAACACGACCCACCTTATTATAAAATTATGCTATTTTAGCATGTTGTACGCATTGGTAAAATCATCCCTTAACCAACGATTGAATTATCCATAATACCCTTTTCAATTGAAAATGACGCATTTGTTTATTCTCAAAGCCTTGTTTTTCAATACTTTACAAAATATAAAATCGGACCTCTAAAATCGTAAATGGTATGATTGATCATTTGTCTGCATCCGCACGCAGAGGCCGCCCTTATGATTTACTTGCCGTCGGCGAGTTGTTAATAGATATGATTAGTACGGATTTTGCAGAATCGCTTGATGAAGTGCATCATTTCAAACGCTTGCAAGGGGGCAGTCCGGCCAATTTGTGCCTAAATATGGCGCGCTTAGGCAATCGGACGGCTTTGGTGGCTACGATTGGGCAAGACAATATGGGCGATCTGCTTTGGCGGCAAGTGCAACAATTGGGGGTGGATTGCAGTTACCTACGTCGAGTAGCCGAGCCAACCACACTAATCTTAGTGACGCGCTCCCGGCAAGTGTCTAATTTTGAGGCTTATCGAATGGCAGATCCGCTGATCACATCCGAACAGTTTCCCGAATCTCTGTTGGCTAATGCCACCATCTTTCATACCACCTGTTTCGGTCTCAGTCGCGATCCAGCACAAACCGCCATCATGAAAGCCGCAGCCCAAGCCCACCAGCAAGGCTGCCAACTGAGTATAGATATCAATTACGCCTCGAAAATTTGGCCCGATCGCACGCAAGCGCAGGCACTCGTAGCGCAATACTGTACATGGGGTACGCTCGTGAAAATCAGCGAAGTGGACTGGGAACGCCTCTATGACATTCCGCTTGATGAACCGCAGCAGGCTACGGCGCATTTTTTAAATTTAGGGGCAAAGCAGGTATGCGTTACCCTCGGCGACCAGGGTTGTGTAGTAGACGATGGTAGCGGCGCCCAGTTTTTACCAGCAAGACCCATAAGCGTGAAGGACACCACCGGCGCTGGCGACGCTTTCTGGTCGGGCTACCTAACCGCTTGGTTGGATGGGCACACGCCGTTGGATTGTGCTAAAGCCGGGCGTCGTATGGCGGAAGAAAAACTGCAGCATTTTGGCCCTTTATCTGGCAGCTTTTCTGTCGAACTTATCTACGAAGACCTGCACCCATCAAAACCTGATTAACACCATTCACCACGCGCAAAGCACAAGTCTTCAATTAGTCCATGTTTCACAAAACACCTCCAGTTACGATTCGATAATAACTTGAAAACAGCCGCGCTTAACTACCTTATTTTCAATCGTAAATAACACTAATCCACCCAGTCGGCGATAAAAATATTGGTATCTCTGGTACCGCCATTAAAGCGGTTAGAAGAAAAAACTAATTTCTTTCCATCAGGTGAAAACATCGGAAACGAATCAAAAACACTATCGAAAGTAATCTGCTTCAGATCGGTACCATCCACATTAATGGAAAAGATATTGAACTGCCGCCCGCTGGGACTATGGTGGTTGGATGCGAATAAAATCTTTTTGCCAGAAGGATGAAAAAACGGCGCCCAGCTTGCTCCTCCCAGATTGGTAATCCGGCGCAGATTAGAGCCATCTACGTTACAGATATAAATATCCATGTTAGTAGGTTGGACTAATCCTTTGGCTAACAGCTCTTTATAAGCAGTAGCAGCCTCCGGCGAGCTTGGGCGCGAAGCACGAAAGACAATTTGCTTACTATCAGGCGAAAAAAAAGCACCGCCGTCGTAGCCCAAATCAAAGGTGATCTGGCGCACATCGGAGCCGTCAATATTCATCGTATATAATTCCAAATCGCCACTGCGTAAAGATGTAAATACAATTTTTTTACCATCAGGCGATACAGTCGCCTCGGCATCATAACCTGGCGTATCCGTAAGCTGTTTTACAATATTTCCCTGTAGATCCGCTATAAAAATATCATAACTATCATAAATAGCCCATACATATTTACCGTCTATGATGCGAGGTGCTTCTGGGCAGTTTTCGCTGGCTAAATGCGTAGAGCCATACAAAATATGTTGATTATCAGGCATAAAATAAGCACAAGTGGTGCGGCCATTGCCTGTGCTGACCATCGGCGGGCGTTTGCCTTCGTATTTACCAGTGATTGGCATGTAAAATATTTGATCGCAGAGCGTACCCCAAGCGCGGTAGGTGCTTTGAAAACTAATGTACTGCCCATCCAAGCTGAAGTAGGCTTCCGCATTATCGCCTCCGAAAGTGAGCTGGCGCACATTTCGCAAATTGGTTTCTTGTGCGTGTTTTAAGGTATCTGATGCGGGTTTGTAGGCATCTACGGGGATGATACTTTTTTTAGAAATGTTACATGCTGTTGATGTAATAATGAAAATTGCAAAAAGTAAAATTCTCATGTGTTTGATTTTAATTTTTGGCAAAAGTAATTTAAACGGCTTTATCCGTAAGTATTTCATTTTTCATTGTATTGTAAAGTTTTGGGACAGTAGTTAGGTGTCTTATCACATGCACCAATTGGATTGTCAGAGGATGTTGACTTATTCCGCTTCTACGGCCGCTAAGCTATTGTAAATACGCAAAATGAGCACGCCGAAGAGTACCCCCGTAATGATAAGCCCCATATCAACAAAATCGGCACTATTAAAGGAAAGACGAATGAGAATTGTAGAGATAATGAAGCCCGAATTGCGAATAAGCTGGCTATAACGCTCAGTGTATTTGAAGGATACAATGAGCAGGAAGACATCCACGAGGATCAGGATCGAAAAAAACTCATCGTAAAAGATGTTATTAATACTCGTAACTTCACCAATAGCTGCTATGCTGGCCGCCTGCACTTGCCCTACCCAATGCACGAAGCTGTAAATGGAAAGCGCTGCCAAAATGATAATGAGCACCGAGCAAATTAGCTTTTTCCAGAGAATAAACTCATGGATGTCCCTTGGCGGTTCAGGTTTGGGGCGATCTCGTTTTAATTTGTAAAACCAAAAGATGAGGTAAAAAAGAATAAGAAAACCTATAATGTCCACCATGAAAACGATGTCGCTACGATGCCGAAACCAGTTTTCGTCTAATTTTAGCTTAGAAATATCCTTGAAAATAGCACGAATCTTGATCAGGGAAATGATCTCAAATTGTTTGGCAATGGAGGTCGTAAAAGATGCAGGCAAATAATAAACCAAGAGGTACACTTCGTAAATCAGAATGAAAGAAAAAGGTGTGTAAATAGCCGAAATAGGCGATCCAAGCAATCCGCCGGGCAGTGCGTATAGCTGAATAATGCTGAAATCATTGAGTAGGATTAAGCCTAAATGCAGCAGAAAACCCGACGCAGCCAGTATAAGCACGACTTGCTCAAAAACGCTTTTCACTCGGTCGTTGAAGAAAAAGCGAAAGGCGGCTTCTATCCAGCGAGCTATTTTCATGATTTTACGTTTCAAAACAAACAGTTCAGACAGATTTGTGTTGCAAATGCGCGTTGATTTTCTGTATTTCGTAGCATCTTAGTGCTACAATCGCTTATTTTTGTAGGACGATAAAAGCAAATGGAGCAACATGGATAAATTGGTGCGTATTGGTTTTTCTAAAAAACCGCATGGTATTAAAGGTGAATTGAAGCTACAAGCAGAGGAACGCTATATGCAAGACTTGCTGGAAGCCGAGGTTATTTTTATAGACATCAAAGGCAAACCAGCACCATTTTTTGTAGAATCTATTCGAGAAGGCAACGAACTGTTGGTCAAACTTGAGGATGTGGATACCCGCGAGGCAGCGGATGCCTTAGCCAGCAGAGCGCTCTTTTTGCCAGAAGCCAGCTTACAACCAATAGAAAAAGAAGAAGCTGGTTTGGCACAACTTATTGATTTTCAGATAGAAACTCCCCTATTGGGGCGCATTGGCATCATTGAGGATGTACTGGAGTACCCGCAGCAACTCTTGGCTGTGGTGGCTTACCAAGGGCGCGAAGTGCTGATACCACTGCACGAAAATTTGATTACCGCTATTGACCAAGAGCAGCGTATTGTGCATATGGATTTACCGCAGGGATTGATGGAATTATAACCTAATGTACTTTTTTAGTTAAAAATAATATACCTAATGCGCTTTAATGTGCTGTTTTTCAACCATTTACATAGTTTTAAATTGAAACATTCACGAAACCTTTTATT
Source organism: uncultured Saprospiraceae bacterium (assembly GCA_937872405.1). Taxonomy (GTDB): domain Bacteria; phylum Bacteroidota; class Bacteroidia; order Chitinophagales; family Saprospiraceae; genus JADJNW01. Next base: position 5,278 of record CALMSP010000317.1, read on the forward strand.
AAATTTCATAAATGTTGGCTACTTTATAAATTATAAATGGTGTAGGACACCACACGCATGAAAATCCGAGTGTTTTATTTAGAAGATGAGCCTTTTCTGGGGCGCATCGTCAAAGAAAGTCTGGAAAGCCGCCATTTTGAAGTGCGCATGGTCAGCGAAGGGCAACGCGCCCTACCTGTATTCGAGCAATTTTGCCCTGATATTTGTGTGCTGGATGTCATGCTACCACAAAAGGATGGCTATACCATCGCCCAGGAAATCCGACGGTTGAATCCGGTCATCCCTATTATTTTCCTAACAGCCAAAACCCAAACGGAAGATGTGCTCAAAGGTTTTCAGTCGGGGGGCAACGACTATGTGCGTAAGCCTTTTAGCATGGAAGAACTAATTGTGCGCATTCAGAATTTATTGCAATTAGCAGGTAATAATAAACCACCAATTGCTAATAATAAAGAACCGGTAGCCATTGGTAAATACGAATTTGCGCCACTTCGCTACGAGTTGCGCTTGGGCGAGCACGTACGCAAACTCTCGCACCGCGAAGCCGAATTGCTTGGTATCCTAATGGCTAACCGAAACGTGGTAGTCAACCGCCGCGATATTCTCCAACAAATTTGGGGCGACGATTCCTTTTTCAATTCTCGCAACCTCGACGTGTACGTCACCCGCCTGCGCGATTACCTGCGCGACGACCCCGGGGTAGAAATCCTTACGATCAAGGGTATTGGCTACCGTTTTGTGGTCGAATGAGCTTGACCATCCATAGTCGGAATACGACCGTTCATCCGATTTTTTCTACAATTCAACAGAAAAAAAGTACTCAAAAGCAACGCCAGAGCGCTCTTCATCGTTGTGATAATATTAACCGAGTGTTAACAAATCTATATCAAATGACAACCATGACAACGACCCACGACCAAGTTATTCATCTTATTAGCGATATTTGCCGCATACCTTCTACACGCATCCATGCGCTTACCAGTCTGCGCGACGATTTGCATCTCGATACCGTTGATCTGACCTTACTGATCGCATCCTTAGAAAATAATTTTAAAGTTTATCTGACCGTAGAGGAAGCCAACGCCATCGAAACGGTGCAGGATGTAAGCCATTTTATGCAAAGACACGCTGCCTAATCCATGCCTCGCATCAGCCGAACAGAACAAATGCAACAAACTGCCTTTGAATTGGGCATGACCTATCAGGCTAAAGATGACTGGGGGATACTGAAATTGCTCAAGGATTTTCATCTGTTTCGCCGAGGCGGCCGCAAACGCATCGAACATGTGCTGTATCGCCGTGACGATATGCTGGAAACGGAAGTGAATATTTTCGACTATGCTTATACCATTAGCAGCGGCAAATCGAGCCAAACCTATCGCCAAACCGTCTTTTTTGTTCAATCCAAAAAACTGGGCTTGCCGCAGTTCTTGATGAAGCCCGAACACTTTTTTCACAAGGTAGGCGAATGGCTCGGAATGGTAAAAGATATTGATTTTGAGGCGTTTCCGCAATTTTCTGACCAATACTGGCTGCGAAGTGAAGACGAGGAATACATGCGCGCTACTGCCCATGAACCTTTCCTGAAGTTTTTTTCGATCGAAAAAAACTGGCACCTCGAAGGCGTCAACTATTTTCTGATATTGTACCGCGACAATCAACTGCTGACGCCACCACAAATTCGCGATTTTCACAAAAAAGGCATGAAGGTTTGTGAAATGCTACACGCTGATCAACTCTAAGAGTATGTTTAAAATTCGTTTTTTGAAGTCGAAAATGATCAGATTTGGGTTCTCACGAAGCGTTTTTTGAGCTGCATAGCAGCGCTACGGAGCGAGAAAAAGGCAAAGTGAGGTTCCATAGATGAACATTTGCAGACCAAAGTATGAAATTTAAACATGCTCTAAAACCCTACGCAGGCTAAGCTGACATCCATTGAGTTTTATTACCTTTACTTCAAAATAGTATCTAAGCATATGATCAAGGCAAATAACCCGAAGCTGCGCTCCTGGGTGTCGGTGCCCGAAGGCAGTGATTTTCCTATACAGAACCTACCTTTTGGGATTTTCAAAACGCCGGGGCTGTCGCCTCGTATGGGGGTTGCCATTGGCGAGCAAGTAGCTGATTTGCAAGTACTCGCCGAGCATGGTTTTTTTGATGATTTAAACATAGATCGCAGCATCTTTGCACGCCCGTTTCTCAATGATTTTATCGCTTTGGGCAAAGCCAAAACCAGCGCCGTGCGCTACCGCATATCTCAAATATTAGACAATGACCTTGAAGCCTGGGACGCCAGCGAGTTGGCGCCGTTTTTTCTGCACCGCCAAGCGGATGTGCAGATGCTGCTACCTGTAAAAGTAGGTGACTACACCGATTTTTACTCCAGCATAGAGCATGCTTCCAACGTGGGGGCTATGTTCCGCGACCCAGCTAATCCGCTTTTGCCCAACTGGCGCCACCTGCCGGTAGCATATCATGGTCGGGCTTCCTCTATTGTGGTGTCTCACACACCAATCCGCCGGCCCCAAGGACAAACCTTGCCTTCTGGCGCTACGCAACCTGTATTTGGGCCCACCCAAGAACTCGATTTTGAATTGGAAGTAGCCTTCATTATTGGCAAACCCACTAATTTAGGGCAGCAAATCCCTACAGCAGAAGCCGAAGATTATATTTTCGGTTTAGTGCTATTCAATGATTGGTCAGCTCGTGATATCCAACGTTGGGAATACCAACCGCTTGGGCCTTTCCTTAGTAAAAATTTTGCTTCTACTATTTCTCCCTGGATTGTTACGCTGGAAGCCTTAGAGCCATTCCGAACAGCGCCCCCTAAGCAAACACTGGGAGTATTGCCCTATTTACAATACGAAGGCAAAAAGAGTTTCGATATACACTTGGAAGTTGCTTTGCAAGGGCAGGTTATTTGTCGCTCTAATTTCAAACATTTATATTGGAATATGAGCCAACAATTGGCACATCATACCATAACGGGTTGTAATATGAATATCGGCGATATGCTCGCATCAGGAACTATCAGCGGTACAAAGCCCGATAGCTACGGCTCTATGCTGGAACTAAGCTGGCGCGGCACGAAGCCTATTGCCCTGAGCAATGGCTCTACGCGCTATTTTTTGGCAGATCATGATGTGGTGACACTACGTGGTTGGTGTGCGACAAAAGAACGGCGCATTGGCTTTGGAGAAGCAACCGGTGTAATATTGCCCGCAGAAAACTAAATAAAAATTACAGTTGTTTACTTTTTATCAAAAATTTGCGTAGGATTTTAATAGGCATCATGCAAAAAATAGATATTTCTATCGTCATTCCATTGTATAATGAAGCAGAATCGCTACCCGAACTCGAGACTTGGATTAGGCAAGTTATGGAGCTGCAGGGGGTTAGCTACGAAATTATTATGATAGACGACGGAAGCCGCGACCAATCGTGGCAGGTGCTTGAGCAATTAGCTGCACAAAATCCGAATATACGCGGCATCAAATTTCGTCGTAATTATGGCAAATCTGCCGCGCTCAACGTCGGTTTCCAGGCGGTCCGGGGCAATGTGGTTATTACAATGGACGCCGATTTGCAAGATAGCCCCGACGAAGTGCCCGAGTTGTATCGTATGATTGTGGAGGAAGGGTTCGATCTGGTATCCGGTTGGAAAAAAAAGCGCTACGATCCAGTATTTACTAAGAATTTACCCAGCAAATTTTTCAATTGGACGGCACGCCGCATGACCGGCATCAAATTACACGATTTCAACTGCGGCCTCAAAGCCTACAAGAATAGCGTTGTGAAAAGCATTGAAGTGTATGGCGATATGCACCGCTACATTCCCGTATTGGTGAAATGGGCCGGCTTCAAAAATATTGGCGAAAAAGTCGTGCAACATCAAGAGCGCAAGTACGGCGTTACAAAGTTTGGCATCGAGCGTTTCATTCGTGGCCCGCTCGATTTGCTCACCGTTATTTTTATTTCCAAATTTGGCAAGCGCCCTATGCACCTCTTTGGTATGCTGGGAGTTATATCATTTCTCTTGGGCTTTGTTATTTTAGTTTATCTCAGCATTGTTAAGTTAGCTTATCAGACTTACGGCATCACAGATCGCCCGCTGTTCTACCTTGGAATATTGGCGTTCATCACCGGCACACAGTTGTTTGTCACTGGTTTTTTGGCAGAACTCATCACGCGCAACGCTACGGATCGGAATATGTATCTGATTGAAAAAGAGTTAAATTGACCTTCTGGCGCAACCCCTCAGAGCAAAAGCGCATCTGTAAAGGAAAAATCAGCAATATCATGAAAAAAATGCTATTTTGTTCCATGCTTTTTTGCAGTGCTGCACTCATTGCGCAAGCGCAGGACTATGCCGAATGGATACAACATGCGGAAAAACATTACCGGGCTAAGGATTACCGGGCCTCGGCGGAAGCCTATGTCGAAGCCTTTAAAGCCAATGATGGCAAAGGTTTTATTAATGATCGTTATAATGCTGCTTGCTCTTGGGCGCTGGCGGGCAACACAGATTCGGCCTTTGTACAATTGATTAAAATTTCTGAAGGCGGTTATTATACAAATTATAACCATTTGATACAAGATGAAGATTTATATGTACTACATAATGATCCGCGCTGGCAACAAGTAAAAGACTGGGTGCTAAGCAATAAAGAAAAAGAGGAGGCCAATCTTAACAAACCATTGGCGAATGAACTGAATACCATTTATGACGAGGATCAGCTATACCGACGCATGATTGATAGTGTTGATCAACAGTATGGCTGGGAGTCGGAGGAAATGAAGACGCTATGGGCCAAGATAGCCGAAGTAGATGCCGTGAATCTGCAAAAAGTAAAAGCCATTCTCGACGAATACGGCTGGTTAGGCTCAGATGTGGTAGGCGGCAAAGGCGCTATGGCTTTATTTTTGGTGATACAACATGCTGATTTAGAGGTGCAAATACATTATTTGCCTATGATGCGCGAAGCGGCCAAGGCTGGCAAAGCACAACCCAACCATCTGGCGATGCTCGAAGACCGCGTAGCAATGCGCCAAGGAAATAAACAGATATATGGCAGCCAAGTGACGCGCAATCAGGAAACCGGAAAATGGGAAGTAGCGCCTATCAGGGATCCACTGCAAGTGGACGCCCGGCGCGCGGAAGTAGGCCTGGGCCCTTTAGCTGACTATTTGAAACGCTGGGAAATAGAATGGGATTCTGTAGCGCACGAAAAAGCGCATGGCAATAAATAAATGATTAACAGAAAAAAAATTATCCTTCTTTCCCCGGCGCATCCGCTGCGAGGGGGCATTGCTGCATTATCTGAGCGATTGGCGCAAGAACTTCAACATGCAGATAATGAAGTAACTATATATTCATTCAGTTTACAATATCCATCGTGGTTATTTCCAGGTAAGACCCAATACACAGATGATCCGGCGCCAGAAGGTTTGAATATCCGCACCTTGATCCATTCTATTAACCCTATCAACTGGTGGCAAATGGGTGCGTTGATTCATCGCCAACGCCCAGATGTACTACTCATCCGCTACTGGCTGCCGTTTATGGCGCCATGCCTCGGTACGATTGCTCGCCTGGCTAAAAAGAATTGCTACACAAAAGTTATTACAATCGCGGATAATATACTGCCGCACGAACGCCGCCCTGGTGACCGGCTATTTACACGTTATTTAGTGCGCGCTTCGGATGCTTTCGTGGTGATGTCGCGTTCGGTAGCAACTGATTTACAGCAATTTACAAATTCAAAGCTTGTAGCATACACCCCTCATCCGATATACGATAATTATGGCGAACCCGTAGAACAGGAAGCAGCTAAGGCGTTTTTAAAATTATCACAAAACACTAAATATTTACTATTTTTTGGTTTTATACGGCATTATAAAGGGCTGGATTTATTGCTGCAAGCTATGTCGGACGAGCGCATTCGCCAGCTAAATGTAAAATTATTAGTCGCCGGTGAATTTTATGAAAATGCAGCTACTTATCATCAATTGATCGAAGATTATCATTTACGCCAGCAAGTAATTTTGCATACCTATTTTATACCGAATGAGCGCGTAAAATATTATTTTGGCGCGGCGGATTTGGTGGTGCAGCCTTATCGCTCGGCTACCCAAAGCGGCATTTCACAAATTGCATATCATTTTGAAAAGCCCATGGTCGTGACCAATGTAGGCGGGCTGCCGGAAATAGTGGCGCACGGTAAATCGGGTTATGTGGTGGAGGTACAAGCAAGCGCTATCGCCGAAGCGATCGTTGATTTTTTTAGCCATGCCAACAGAGCAGATGAACTCCAAGCGGGCGTGCGCGCAGGCAAAAAGCAATTTGATTGGTCGAATATGATACAAGTTATTTCTGATTTGTATAAAAAACTAAATAATGACTAAGCGCTCGGAAAAAAACGCCTCTGTAGAAATACAGATAGACAATGATGTGATGCTCCGGGCGTCTGCTATCGGTGCTGTGCTGATGGGATTATTATTGGCGGCGCTGCACTTGTTATTCCCTAAACTATTGGGAACCAGTCAATTATCGAAGGCCTTTCAAACCGGATTACAACTGCTGTTGATCTGGCTGGTCATCACCAGTACGATTCGCAGCATTCATCATATCCGAGTGTATATACCAAGCTGGAAACTGCTATTAGCAGGCTGCCTTACGGCAGTGGCAGGACCCATCGTCCAAGAACTGGTGCTGCGCATTGCAAGACAGCTTTTTACGTTGGCAATTCTTACAGAATATAATTCTAAGGGCTTATGGTTTTTTGGCGGATTAGGCTTACTTGCAGCAGCCATCGCTACCATTCGTTTGCGGATTAAGAATCGCGCGCTTGGCAATATGATGGAACTGGCATTGATTGCACTTGTTGCGTTTTTGTTTTTTTATTATACAAAGTAAATAAATAAAGTTCCACTGCTGGTGTGTGAAGAATTGCAAATACTTAGCTAAATTGCTGATAATTAAGCTGTTGAGTTAGAAATAATCATTTTTTTAATTATAAGCTGTTAATAAAATTTTTATCATCATATTTATCTGTCCACTTATACCATGAATCCTCGTATCCAGGAAATGATCCTTCAAAGTATTGTCACAAAGCAAGCGGTGCTGAATGACGTCGTATTATTAGAAACGGTGCAGCAGGTGGTGGACACTTGCGTGGCTTGTTTTCAAGGGAGCGGAAAAATATTATTTTGCGGCAACGGTGGCAGCGCGGCTGATGCCCAGCACTTAGCAGCGGAGTTATCGGGGCGGTTTTATAAAGACCGAGCGCCTTTGTTTGCGGAGGCTTTGCATGTAAATAGCAGTTTTGTAACGGCCGTGGCCAATGATTACAGCTACGAAGAAGTGTATGCACGCATGATTCGGGCAGCCGGACGCCCCGGTGATGTGTTGTTTGCGCTTTCTACATCGGGTAATTCACCAAATATTATTCGGGCAGTAATAGATGCCCAACAAGTTGGAATGATGGTGGTCGGTATGACTGGCGAAACCGGTGGAAAGCTCCGTCAATACTGCCATTTGCTGCTCCATGTACCCTCTCGCGACACGCCGCGCATACAAGAATGCCATATGATGTTAGGGCATTTGATTTGCGAATTGATTGAAAGTACTATTTTTCCTTCTTAATCAACTACTTATATCAAATAAAACCTTTAATATAATGAAAAATATTGCAGTAATTGGTGCCGGTACTATGGGTAATGGCATTGCGCACCTGTTTGCGATGAAAGGCTTCCAAGTTTCATTAGTGGACGTATCGGAGGCGGCCCTGCAAAAAGGCTTGCAAACCATCGGCGTGAACCTGGATCGAATGATCAAAAAAGAATTGCTGACGGAAGCAGATAAAACGGCTACATTAGCCCAAATCACTACGTTTAGCGCCATTTCGGAAGGTGTAGCCAGCGCAAATTTGGTCGTAGAAGCAGCAACAGAACATGTGAATCTGAAGTTGGATATTTTTAGGCAATTGGAACAACACGCGCCCACAGCGGCCGTCTTGGCGAGCAATACGTCTTCTATTTCTATCACAAAAATTGCTGCCGCAACCCGCCGCCCAGAACAGGTAATTGGGATGCATTTTATGAATCCCGTACCTGTAATGAAGCTGGTGGAAGTGATTCGTGGTTATTCTACGAGCGACGAGGTAACGCGAACCGTTTTTGACCTTTCCGTGCAGTTGGGCAAAACGCCTGTAGAAGTTAATGATTATCCGGGGTTTGTTGCCAATCGCATTTTGATGCCCATGATCAATGAAGCGATTTATGCGCTGTATGAAGGCGTAGCGGAGGTATCGGCGATTGATACGGTGATGAAACTTGGTATGGCGCACCCTATGGGGCCGCTACAGCTGGCAGATTTTATAGGGTTGGACGTTTGTTTGTCTATTTTAAATGTATTGTACGAAGGTTTTGGAAATCCCAAATACGCGCCGTGCCCGCTTTTAGTAAATATGGTGATGGCTGGCAAGCTCGGCGCGAAGTCGGGTGAAGGTTTTTATGAATATGTACCTGGTTCGAAGGAATTGGTTCCAGCGTCGCGTTTTCGTTAAAAATAATTGAATATCAGTAGTTTATGCATTAAAAAACTACAAAATTTCCTTCGCGAGCGGCTGGCCTTCCTGAAGCCCTTTAGGCACTTTCGGGCGAATGATTAATCGTAGGGATTGGTCGTAAGTAGCATAATTCCAAACCCAGTTGATGAACACAAACAGTTTGTTTTTTACGCCAAGCAGCGTGAATAGATGCACAAACATCCAAACAAACCAAGCAAAAGCCCCTTGAAATCGGATCAAAGGTAGGTCCACAACTGCGAGGTGCCGCCCAATGGTTGCCATAGAGCCTTTGTCTTTATAAAAGAATTGTTTCATTGGCTTGCCCTGTACCAAACGTTTCAAGTTATTAGCGAGGTGTTGAGCATGCTGAATGGCTACTTGAGCAACTTGGGGCTGTCCTTTGGGCCAGTTTTCTTCCGTCATATAAGCAATGTCGCCAATAGCAAAAATATCCTGGAGTTTTTCTATCTGATTGTACCGATTTACATACAAACGTTTTCCAGGAGCAAAGACCTCGGCTGGCAGTCCATCTATTGTAGAGCCGATAACGCCGGCGGCCCAAATCACCTTATTAGCACGGAGTCGTTCGCCATGATTCGTAGTTACCCATTTGCCATCAAAATCTGTAACTAAAGTATTTAATTGCACCTTAACATCCAGTGCCATTAGAAATTGGAGTGCTTTTGCGGAGGCTTGTTCTGACATGGTGTTCAGTACACGGGGCGCACCCTCTATGAGGTAAATGTCTATTTCTTGAATATTCAGTTCGGCAAAATCTTTGGGTAGCACGAAGCGCTTCATTTCGGCTAATGACCCAGCTACCTCTACGCCAGTGGGGCCACCACCTACCACAACAATATCCAGCAGCCCCTGCCGTTCGTCATAGTCGGTAGTAGTAAGCGCTTTTTCATAATCATTTAAAATGCGGTTGCGTAAAAAAAGTGCTTCTGACACACTTTTCATAGGTATGGCTTGCGCTGCTAATTGTTCATTACCGAAGAAATTGGTATCGGCGCCAATGGCAAGTACCAAATAATCATAGGACAAATCGCCAAGATTGGTATGAATCTTCTTCTGCAAGGGGTCAACTGTTTGTACTTCCGCCATGCGGATATACACATTGGAACGACGCTGGAATAACTTGCGCAACGGAAATACAATAGAACTTGGCTCCAGCCCTGACATTGCCACTTGATAAAACAATGGCTGGAACTGATGGTAGTTATTCTTATCAAGCAAAACAACCTGAAAGTCGGAGGTAGCCAATTGGCGCGCGAGTGTTAGCCCTCCAAAACCACTGCCAACAATCACTACACGCTTATGGTTGGTTTCGGGAATATTAATCGTCATGATAAAGATTTACATTACATGACAGCATACTAACATAAATAGTTGATCGGAAATGCGATATTTCGACCAGTGTTTTTAATCGGTATGATGAAAGATCAGACTGCTCTAATCTTCCCCCCAATCATCAAAATCAAACCAGTCTTCTTTAAACTGGTCTATTTCTCGGCGTTCTTTTTTGGTGGGGCGGCCGGTGCCTTTATCGCGTTGTCCGACACTAGGTTTGCCTGCCAGAAACCAAGTTTGGTACTTATTTTTTTCTGCCTCTGGCGTCAGGTCTTCGTAGCAGGTAATAGCGATTGGGGCCCCCACGCGCTTTTGTATAAGCGCTACTACTTTGAACTGAAAATCGAAGCCGCTTTTGCGCACCGTAACCACTTCGCCTTGTCGCAAAAAATAAGAAGGTTTGACCGTTTCACCGTTGATGCGCACCTTCCCCCCCTTGCAGGCATCAGCAGCAATGGTACGGCTTTTAAAAATGCGCACACTCCAAAGCCATTTGTCCACTCTTACTTTATCTGCTGCATTCATAAATGTTTGTTTTACAATCATTTACAATAAAACGACAAAGAGGACGAGATCGAAATCCCATCCTCTCTGTAGTGGCATGAAAAATAATTATAAGGTGAAAATTATTTGCTTACAACAAACTTCTTCGTACCGATGCCTTCAGCCGTGATCAATTGGATGAAGTACGTACCGGCGCTCAGGTTGCTAAAATCATACTGGAAGTTTTCCTTTTGCACATTGTCATAAATGCGCTGCTGGATCATGCGACCAGAGATATCAAATACTCTCAGCGTAGCCTGATTAGCTGCATTTTCCAGATTGAGTTGTACGTTCAACTGACCTGTAGTTGGGTTCGGGAACACCGAGAAGTTATTCGCCAGTACGTTTACGTTTTCTGTGCTCGTCGGATCCGCACCGATAGTCATACGTACCACTGGTGAATAGTCGAAGCCAAAGCCTACTGGGCCGAAAGGCTCTACGCTCATATCGCCAGCGAGACCCCACATACCAAAGAAACGTGGCTCGCCCAGACCCGTGGTCAAGAAACGCATGGCACTGTAGTTGATAGCGCGGCTCACAGTAGGCGCAAGAATCACACGGTCTTCTACTAAATATTCTACCATTGCCAAGTAGTATTTGCCAGCTTCCAACTCGATAGCTGGGTCACCTTCAAACGGCATCGGTACGGTGATTAGGGTAGTAGGAGTTTCCGTGCCTGCAATGGTGTAAACGTTGAAACCAAGTAGTGTACGCTCATCTGGGTCAGCAGCAGCATTACCATTAGCATCATTCCATTCATAGATAGAAATCAGCAGGTCTCTGCCAGCGATGCCTGTTGCATTCGCATTAGCGATAGCAAAGCTCACACTTTGTACGAACTGCCCGCCATTAGGTATGAAATAGCAGTTACCAAAGGAAATAGAGGTTGGCTCGTTGGCACCCGGCCAGTTGCTGGCAGCTGGAGTTACAGCTTGCAATTGTGTACCATATTCCTTGGCAAACAGATTATCCGTAATAACGAATGCGAATACCTGATCGTTATCGTTGGCATCAAAGTCTTCGGCATCTGCACTGATGGCGTAAACACCAACGAACTCCCCTTCTTCCGAAGGCGTGTAGAGATTGTCGAATGGAATGTTTTCTATAATTGTATTAGCTGGCACTGTACCATAGTCCAAATCATCGGTGTAAACAACGTTGTCATCCTCATCGAAGATGGAGATATTGAGTGTTACGTTTGTTTGATTTACCGCACCGATATTTTCAATATCTGCGAGGAAACCGATAGGCTCTACTTGGCTCAGTGGCGTCTGTGCGTTGGGTGGCACAGCAAAAAATGCGTTGGTACGCATATTATTAGCTTCCTGCTCGATGATTTTTACATCATCAATAGCCCAATAGTAGTAGTTGGCGCTATAAATAAACTTCACTTGCAAAGTTTGTGCACCGCCTGTACCGATAAGCGGTACGCGAATCTTGTTACCATTGGTTGCAGCTGCGTTGGTCACCAGATCCGTGTTAATTTGAGTAGTATCCCAAGTGATACCTTGATCCTTACTCCAAGCTACGCGAAAGCTACTTTGGAATTGGCGCGCCATTTGCCAGAAAGTCAAGCTAAAGCCAGCCGCCGAGGAGCCACTCACATCAATAATCGGAGATACCAATTCACCAAACTGGCCAGCCGGGCAAATACCACCACCAGCACCGCAGCCTCCGGTACCGCTATCGAGGAAGTCCGTTTCAAAAATAGCAGCGCCATTGCACCGTGTTGGCGAAAGGATAGTATTGCCACCGCAGCTACCGCGCACTGTGCCAGTGCCGCTCCAAGTCCAAGTAGGAATGGTATCCACGCCATTGCTGCAGCGGCTATTGATTACCGTCCAACCGTTTAAGCCACCACTGAAGTCACCCTGACCTGGTTCGTTACCCCATACAACGATATCAGTAGATGTATCTACAGCATCATTGCGAGCGATAGTGACCATTACGCCGTTAGCGATCTGCGTCTTGATAACTTGGCAGGCAGCCTGCGATACCATAAACGAAGGAACGGTAATTAACTCCGCGTTAGGCCCTGCTCCCATAGTGATAATAGCTGCCGCAGAGTTGTTGCACACGATCACGGCATTGGCGCCCCGTTGCTGTGCTTCATACACTTTGATGGAAAAGTTGCATACGCCCCTGTCCACTACGGCAACTTTGCCACTTAGGTCATTGGTTACAGCTGTGCAGGCTAAGTTACCTCCTTCCGTGTCCACTGCCAGTATCAATTCACCGCTTACACTGGCTACATCGCAAGTTAACGGGCCAAAAGCTGCAATTTGGGCAGGCGTAGAACCAGCAATACTCGCCGGAGCAGTGACTGTAAGGGTGTGACTGAATTGGGCATTGAGCAGATTGCTCCAGCTTAGGCTGATCAACAGCGCAAACAAGAACAAACCCTGCTTTTTCAGACAAGTAAAATTCATCATATTTTAAACGTGTTTTTAAGTGATTAAATCAATTTTTGTTACGCTCGCTTCAATAAAGATACACGCAAATTTACACCTCGTAGGAAATTTTTGCTTATACTTTATGAATTTTCTCAATGTTGTTTGGCTTTTTAAAGGCAATGTAGGACTTTTGAAGGGAGGCAAATTACGCTTTTTTACTATTTCTACGAGGCTCTTACGCACTTTTTGTTAAAAATGCCAATATTTTCCACAATTGTATTGTTATGAACAATAAACAACTGAAGCACTGAGCGTTGCCCTGTCCTTTTAAGTACGCATTTCAAACGCGCCGATGTGCTCAAAGTCCCGTAAATCCACAGGTGCAACCCCCGAAACACCCTGCTCAGCCATGTACACGCCATAGATGGTATCTACCGCTGCCATGGTGAGTTTATTATGCGTGACGATGATAAACTGGGAGTCTTTCGAGAATTTTTTAATAATTTTATTGAATTTGCTGATGTTGGTATCATCCAAAGGCGCATCTACTTCATCAAAAATGCAGAAGGGTGCCGGTTTTAGTAAATACAAGGCAAACAAAAGCGCAGTAGCGGTGAGGGTTTTTTCGCCGCCGGAAAGCTGGGCGATGGTTTGTGGCCGTTTGCCTTTGGGCTTCGCAACGATTTCGATTTTGGATTCCAATGGATTTTCGGGGTCTAACAAAATCAAATCGCAGTTGTCATCTTCCGTAAACAGGCTACGGAATACCTCGATGAAATTGAGCCGCACCCGCTCAAAAGCCCCCAGAAATTGGGCCGTAGCCGTTTCTTCGATTTCTTTAATCGTTTGTAACAACGATTCTTTGGCTTGTACGACATCGTCGCGCTGTTGGGAAATGTCGTCGTAGCGTTGCTTCATTTCGTTGTAGGCTTCTACTGCCATGGGGTTGATTTCGCCGTAATTATCCAACCGATTTTTGAGGCGTTCGACTTTCATTTCCAGCGCTACCTCCGTCATCGGTTCGGTGAAGGAAGGTTCGGCTACGGCGCTCAAATCTACGTTGAATTCAATCTGTACGCGCTGCTGGATGGCGTTCATTTTGAATTTTACATCCGTTAGCTTGTCCTTGAGATTATTGATAAGCACTTGCCCATTTTGCACCTGCTTGGACAGCTGCCGTAGTTTATTCTCTAATTCGTTGATTTCTCCGCGTGATTTGAAATAAAATTGCTCCACTTCACCCAGCGCGGCTTCGCGTTCTTTGCGTTCGCCATAGGCTTCTACCAAGACTTGTTCCATTTCCAGAATAGCATCAGCGATTTGTGCTGCTTCTAACTCGCTAATTTTCAGCGCCTTATGATTAGCCTCTAAGTTTTGGGTCAACTCTTCCAATTGGCGTTCGCGGTAGGAACGTTCTCGCTGCAGCGCCGAAACTTTATTTTGCTGTCGGATATACTCAATATTCTTTTCGTTGAATACGGCCGAAGCCTGGCTGAGTTGCTCCGCCATCTGCTGGAAGATTTTATCATTGCTGGAAATTTTCATCTTTGCCTCCACCAATTGCAATTGTTTGGCGGCTAATTCCTGTTCGATGGTGGTATTGGCGTCGCGTAGGCGCTGTATCGTTTCCCCCGATTCGGCACGCTTCTGGTCAGCCTCGCGCAGGAAGGTTTCAAAATTTTCCAGCCGAGTGTAAAACGTGATTTTCTGTTGGGTAACTTTATTTAGGTCGTTGCGGGCTTCCTGCATGTGCGCGGGTACGCGCTGCGCCTTGAGGGTTTCGATTTTTGATTTGATATTGTAAAATTCAGTGGCTAAGCGGTTGGATTCTTTTTCAAGCTGTTGAATCTGGTGTTCCAGCACTTCAAGACTCTTCTTGCGCCCAATTCTTTTACCTTCAAATAAGCCCACTGAGCCCCCTGAAACACTGAATTGTCGCTGAATATAACGCCCGCTCTTCGCCAGCAGCGTTAGGTTATTACCCGATATTTGCGGTATTAGTTCGTCGCGCTCGGTGATGAGCACATTGCCCAGCAAGAAACTGCACAAATTGCGATACACCGGATCGGTTTCTACCAAGTCCACTGCGCTTAGGGTATCGGGCAGTAGCGTAATGGGTTCTACGTAGTCTTGAAAAGCCTCGAGGATAAAAAAATTGGCTTTCCCTTTCTGGCTCTTGCCAAGCAGCTCGATGGCGCGCTGGGCCTCGGCATAAGTCTGCACCACATAGTAGTTAAGGTAAGGCTCTAAGTAATTTTCGATAGCAACGCGATAGTCCTCCTTCACGTAGATCACGTCGGAGAGCAGTGGCGTATTGCGCCATGCTTTGTTGCTACTCAAAAAACGAATAGATTCTGGAAATCCCTCCAAGTTTTCGATCATGCTTTGGGTGAGCTTGAATTCGTTGCGGCGGGCGTCGAGTTCGCGATTGATCTTGGAGACTTCTTTGGTAAGCGCTTCTTGGGCGGCTTCGGCCTGTTGGAGTTGCTGTTGGCGTTGCTCTTCGGCGCGTTCTAAAGCGTTGAGGGTGGCGTGCTTAGCCGTTTCTTCTGCTTCAAGTGCGTCAATTTTCAGTTGCAATTGGGCTACCTCTTCGCGGCGTTGTTGTGTATCGAAGCTGCTGCGCTCCAATTCAAATAAGGCACTTTGAATCTGGTTGTTATTAACCGCTTTGCGTTTTTCAAGTTCAAATACGTCGCGCTCCAGCGCTTGTTGGTCTTTGACCACTACGTCCAGATCGGACTTCAGTGCGCCATGGCTTTCGCGAATTGCTTTGAGTTGGCTTTCTGCTGCTTGTAAGGCTTCCACCAAATGGTGTTCCTGGTGTTGCTCAATTTCTACTTCGCTGCGGTAGCGCTCTATTTCCAAGTGTAGTTGCTTGATGCGGACTTCAGCGGTTTGAATATCTTCGACAAGTTTGATGCGGTTTTGTTTTACAAATTGCTTTTTCTGTTCTTGCATCCGCTTGTCGGCTTCAGTAGTTTTGATTTGCCCTACAAGGTGGTTAAGCTCACGCTGGCGTTCGGAAAGGTTTTTTTCCGTATCCAAATTAGTCTTACGCTCGCGTTCAATTTGAGCTTCGATGTCGCGTATTTGCACTTCCAACTGGCGATAGGCATGCGCTTCTTTTTCTAATTGTTCTTGCAGATCGCGTTGGGTCTGTTGCAATGCGGCTACTTTGATCCAGCCCAGATCAATGCTCAGATGCTTGTATTCGTCGCGGATTTCAAAATAGCGTTTGGTGCGCTTGGCTTGTTTTTCAAGGGCATTGAGGTTGCCTTCAATTTCGAACAACAAATCTTGGATGCGCTCCAAGTCGGCCGAAGTGCTTTCCAGCTTGCTAAGTGTTTCTCGTTTGCGGGCTTTGTATTTGGAGACGCCGGCGGCCTGTTCAAACATACGGCGGCGCGAGTTGTCTTTATCTGCCAGAATATCGTCCACCATGCCTAGTGCAATAATGGCGTAGGAATCCGAACCGATGCCGGTATCCAGGAGCAGGGTGGTAATATCTTTGAGGCGACACTGCACGCCATTCAAGCGGTATTCGCTTTCGCCGGTACGGTAGAGCATGCGCGTGACCGTGACGGTGTTGTATTCGGTGGGTAGTAGGTTTTTGGTGTTTTCAAAGGTAAGCGATACAGAGGCAAGCCCTCCGGGTTTACGATTTTTGGCACCATTAAAAATGACACTTGTCATCGTATCTAAGCGCAATTCGCTACTTTTTTGCTCTCCCAGCACCCAGCGGATAGCGTCCACGACATTGGATTTGCCGGAGCCATTGGGTCCGACAATGCCTATTACATCTTCGCCAAAATGAATGACCGTTTCGTTGGCAAAGCTCTTGAATCCCTTTATTTCGAGACTTTTTAACCGCATAGCCCGCAAAGATAGGAAATTGGGCGATTTTTCAATTTGGCAATTGGCGAATGATTTTTAAAATGCCCGTTAAATTTTTAAAATGCCCGATTGGCAAGTTTGTCCGCCAGCTCGGCTATGGCCGTTTTTACAGTAGCATCCCCTGGTAGCTGCTCCAATGCATCATAGGCTTGCCGCATGTAATTTGTTTTGATACTTTCGGCATGTTTTGGAATGTCGAGTTGTTGCAACAGATGAATGACTCGTTCAATCTTTTCAGCTTCTTGGTCGGTCGTAGCCAGCCAATGGCAAAGTTCTTGACGTGTAGCGTCATCGGCTATTTCTAAAGCCTTGATTATCAGGTATGTTTTCTTATTTTGTGCAATGTCACCACCTTGTTTTTTCCCAACTATAGTCGGGTTACCAAAAGCATCCAACCAATCATCTTGCAATTGAAAAGCGATACCCGCATTGCGCCCGAAAGTTGCCAATTGTGCGGCCTGCGGCAAGGTAGCTCCGCCAATGATGGCCCCTAATTCAAGCGCTCCGCCAATAAGTGCAGCGGTTTTGAGTTCAATCATTTTAAGATAGGCATCAATGGATACCGTTTCGCGTTGCTCAAAATCCATGTCCATCTGCTGCCCTTCGCACACTTCAATAGCGACCCGATTAAAGCAGTTAAGCAACTGAGGCAGGCAATCGGGCGCAGCCGTTTTAAGCAGATACGCATAGGCATAGATGAGCATCACGTCGCCACTTAGGATGCCCGCATTCAAGCCAAATCGCTGATGTACAGTGGGTTGACCACGCCGCAGCGGCGCCTGATCCATGATGTCATCGTGGACTAAGCTAAAATTATGAAAGATTTCAATGGCATAAGCGGCAGGAAGTGCTCGGCTGGCAGGTGCACCAAACATCTGGCAGGCCATAAGTGCAAGCGCCGGACGCAGCCGCTTCCCTCCCACCTGCATGATGTAGTTTACGGGTTCGTACAAGGACTGTGGCTCTTGCCGAAAAATCTGTTCATCCAAATATTGTTGAAATAAAAGTTGTATTTCATCAAAATTTTGCATCATTTGTCTATATTTGTTGTACTGTTTTGCCAAAAAAAATTAAATTTTCAGAGACCACGCTGAATAACACCAAATAGCTTTCTGCTAATGTGTTGACAATCAGTCGTTTTCTCTTTATTAAAAGGAATTCAAGGCAGCGCTTGTGGGCGCACTTACGCGCTCGTCGCTCAAAAGTAGCCAATTCCTGCATGATTAGGTTGTTGTTTTTTGCCAAATTCTTAAAGTCCTTTTTTGTGGAAAACTACGGAAACCCCGTCAACATTCTACTGGTGGAAGATAATCCTGCCGATGTAGAGTTGACCAGACAAGCATTCAAAGAATGCCGGGGTAATGTGAGCATTGACGTGGCTTACAATGCTATAGATGCACTGCATTATCTCCGAAGCGGCACCAATCCGCTGCCCATGCTGATTTTGCTCGACCTTAACCTTCCTGGTTGGGATGGCAAAAATTTACTTCGGGAGATCAAATCGGATAGCAGTTTACGCAAAATTCCGATTATTATACTTACAACATCCAACTCTGGCCGAGATGTAGCCGAAAGCTACAGTTTGCAAGCGAATTGCTATATCGTAAAACCATTGGATGTGGATGTATTTTTTGAAACAGTGAAAAGAATCGAGCAATTTTGGCTGAACACAGCGCTTTTGCCTATAGAGACATAGTGCTTCAAAGCCTATGTCAGCCACAAAAACGTTTTGCACATTTATGGAATATATCTTACTTATTGAAGACAATCCGCCAGATGCAGAGCTTGTCAAATCCTACCTTCGTGATGCTACTTCCGTGTATCACGTCGTTCATTTGTCTTCGCTGTGGAAGGGTATAGAGCATATTGCAATGGGTAATCAGGTGGACTTGGTACTACTTGACCTGGCTTTAGATGATAACGCTGGTTTTGGCACGCTCAAAATTTTCATAGAAAAAATACCCACCGTTCCGGTTGTCGTGATGACAGGCACCATCAACGAAATTGTTGGCATGCAAGCAGTAAGGACAGGTGCGCAGGATTTTCTCATCAAAGGCGAATTTGATAAAAAACATTTCCTTCGTATGGTGCGGCATTCTATTCAGCGCCATAGAAGCCAATTGGACCGCCAATCAGAGCTACTACAACTCCGCACACAACAGCAACGCAACAAGCGCTTATCGGAAATGACTAAAACCGGCGACTGGGAGATGAAGCTGCATAACCACGCGATGAGTTGGAGTAATGAAATGTGCCACATCATAAGCCATAGCGAATCGCAAAATACCCATACTCGATCTGATTATCTGCGGATGGTGTACTCCGAAGATGTAGAACGAGTGGAAGCCTTTTTCGAACAAGCTGTGCAAATGAATCAGCAGTGCCAGGTGCTGCACCAGTTGGTTGTCAATAATCGCCTGCGACATGTGCTCCTGCAATGCACTTTGGAAGCCGAGGAATCCAGTGGTAAGCTCCGACTATTGGGCAGCATTCAGGATGTAACAGAACTTCGCCAGCAATTAGATAGCCCTCAAAAGTCATCCAACACTCCAGAAACTTGGATGTCCCTCTATGCGCTGGTGTGTGCAGCTTACAGCCCCCTACAAGCCATCCATCAAACCTTAAAGCAACTGCCAGCGCCCGGAGAAGCAGAAGAGATGCGCTACCACCTTCGGGAGGTGTTTCGATTGGTATTCCAACAGCTTAATGTCTTACTTCCACAAGCAACCATAGAGGTGGTACAAACATCTGCTCCCGATCGGGTACAACTTGACGCTTGGTTGGCCACACTCAAGACAATACTTCATACGAATGAATCAGCCCACGATATTACATTTGATAGCGAATATCATCAAGATTTACCAGAATCTGCTCGGTTTCATGAAGCATTACTGTCTTTATTCGTATTTAATATTACAGAATACTTATTGCAAAAAAATCATAACCTCCATACCATTCGCTTAAAAGCGGAAACCATCCAAGACGGTAACGCCCACTGGTATTTGCAGCTGCGCTTCCTCCCGCCGCCTAACAAGGACAGATTATCCGTGTGGATACAAGCAACGAAGGTCATTCATGCGCAACAATCGGATAATAATTCTAATGGTACAAATCATAAAAACTGGCAAAAGTTACTGACTATACTGGAGGGTAACTGGTGCCTGAATGCCAAGCATGAACTGCAAATTGACATTCCGCTATGGGTACCACAAGATGCCGAACCGCTGAAGCCGATAGATGTGCAAGAGCGCGAACTTCGGTTATTAGTCTTTGAATCTCAGTCTATTATGAAAACTTCTATCCGGCTTTCTTTGCAGGCATATCCTCAAAAAATGCAAATTGATTTTGTGGAACAAGCACAGGAAGGGCTGGAAAAACTGTCCTCGCATACTTATGATTTGATTATGCTGGACATAGAATTACCCAACCAAGATGGTATGCAACTAATCCAACAGCTACATCACTTATATAACATACCCATCATTGCCATGAGTCGAGATATCACCTTGCAAAACCGTCGGGCTTGTTTAGAGGCAGGTGCAAAAACTTTGATGCCCAAGCCACCATCTCGAGAAGAACTACACCAGTATATCCTGCATTTATTGACCTATCATACCTTATCGTGAAAACATCTGGCGGGGCGTCCGTGTTTCTATTCCATTAAAATGGCAGACAGTCCTTATATCATGGAATATTTAGATCTTATCATCATTGGTGGCGGCCCCACAGGGCTGAACTGTGCGATCTCAGCGGCTGAGGCTGGGCTAAATTATGTCGTACTGGAAAAAGGCCCTTTAGTCAACTCTATTTACAATTTTCCAGTTAATATGACTTTTTTCTCTACATCGCGGCTATTAGAAATTGGCAACACACCTTTCATTTCGCATGGCGACAAGCCTACCCGTCGGGAAGCCTTGGAATATTATCGCCGAATATGGCAAAGCTGGAAACTACGAGTGCATTTGTACGAACCCGTGCTGGAAATGCAGCCTGCCAACGCAGGAGACTATTATATCATACAATCGAACAAAGCAATATATTATACCCGTGCGGTTATTATTGCAACTGGTTTTTATGATACGCCGCGTATGCTACATGTACCAGGAGAACATTTACCAAAAGTAAAACATTATTATGATGATGCGCATATTTATGCTGGGCAGCGCGTGCTGGTAGTGGGTGCCGCTAATTCTGCCTGCGATGTAGCGCTGGAAACGCATTATAAAGGGGCGGAAGTAACCATGGCAATCCGAGAAAGCGAAATTTATCCGAAAGTGAAATATTGGATTCGTCCGAACATCGAAAATCGAATCAAGGAAGGCAGTATTCGCGCTTTTTTCAATACCACTGTAAAAGCGATTGACACGGACACCGTTACGCTACAAACACCTGAATATGAGCGAGTTATACCTAATGATTTTGTATTGGCTATGACAGGCTACCAGCCCAACTACGCTTTTCTGGAAACGCTGGGCATTGCCATTCCTGATGTACCACCACGCATACCCATGCACAATTCTGATACGTTGGAAACTTCTCTGCCCAGAGTGTATCTGGCTGGCGTACTGTGCGCTGGGCTTGAAACGAACAGGCTTTTCATTGAAAATACACGCGACCATGGAACCCGTATTCTGCGTGATTTATTACCAAAATTAAAAGCAGTGGCTTATAATGAGTACGAAGTATAATATCATTTACGATTTTAGAAATCCGCTTTTATATTTCATAAAACACTGAAAACAGCGTCTTAAAAACATTACACGCACCGCATTTTTACTAAAACAGTGTAACAATCTGATAAATATATTAAGCAATAGCCTCAGCGAGATAAGTAATAAAACGCTCCTCTAATATTTGCTGAATGATGCTGGCCACGGCTTGGCGCTCGCAATCTTTACTAATACCGTACTCCGTATCGCGTAGTGTAGGCGGGGCAACTACTCGTCGCGTAAGCCGATTTTTATAAAAATCCTGCCTATGGATATGCTTTGGCGTTTCGAGTGGTTGGTTCTGCACAACAACCCAAAACGGATGCATCTGCTCGTCATCAAGCATCCAGCGTTGTAGTCCACTTTCCATTTTCAATAAAGGATACACACCGGGATGGGTTAAACTAAATTCTATGCCGCACAATTTGTCGTTCGGCTGTTGCGGCGTCAAGTTGGTCGAAGATTGGTCAGCATTATCAAAAGGCATTTTAATGTAACTCATGCGCTGTTGGGGTGCTGCTGCTTCATTCGCAGGCACGGCTTCATAGTAGTAGGCTTCTCGGAACCATACAGCTTCACCGGCCCATAGTATGCCAATATTCTGAAAAATAGCAATATATACATTAGCTAAATACTCAATAGGCATACCATAGATACCCATGAAGCAAATATTATCTTCTGGGTGCATGATGCTGTACAAATTGATTTTGTATTGCCGGCAATCGGATTCGAGCTTTTTTAAATGGTCGTAAGTATGCGGCGTGTATGGTTGCAAGTGCATGGTACTCAGGGCCAAGCTGATTTCGGTAGCTTCGATTTCCTGTTGCAAGGACTTCATGCCGTTGTGCATTTTTAACAGATCCGTGTAGCGATTACTTTTAATCGGCGATTTCCAAAATGCCGGATGTTTTTTCTCTTCCTCAAGTTCCTCTAATTCCTGTTCCATTCGCATGAAGATATGATTCTCTTGGAGGCTATTCATTTCCCGTCGCAGCATACCTGCATGATTAGCCTGATTGATTTTGTCAAGCTCTTCTAAAAGCAATTCTAAGCCCAAGGGATCATCTTTGGCGTTTATGTTGAGGCTATTGGCATTTGGATTGTAACTAATCTGTACCTGTAGATGATCATCAGAATCGAATGCATTGAGTTTTTTGGCTAAGGGAGTAAGTAAATATTCACGGATAACACGCTGCAAGTAGCGCGCACCATACTGCGGGTGATACCCCTGTTTGCCCAGAAAGTCAAGCACTTGCGGTTCCATGTGCAGGTCAAGTCGGCGATATTTTATACCTTCGCGTTCGCGCAACTGTGCAATCTCCCGTTCTACAATAAACCGAATGGTCGTGCTATCTAATGCCGCAAACGGCACTACTTTTTCAATGCGATTGAATAGCTCCGGTCGGAAATATTGCTCTACCGCTTGTACAAATAATTGATCTGTATTATCCGACAAGGTGCTGGGCCGCCAGCTGATGGGTGGATGGCGCAGGATACCCGCGCCAATGTTGGAAGTCATAATGATAATGCTACTGCAAAAATTGACCACCTGCCCTTGACTATCGGTCAGCCGCCCGGCATCCAATATTTGTAATAGGAGATCATAAAAACTGGCATGCGCTTTTTCAATTTCATCAAACAATAAAACACTGAAGGGGTTCTGCCGGAGGGCTGCCGTTAGCAACCCATCCGAAGTGTAATCCGTTCCGACCAAGCGCATAACAGATACAGGATCCGCGAATTCGCTCATATCAAAGCGTACCATCTGCCGGTAATCGCCAAAAAGGAATTGCGCAATTACCTTTGCCAGTTCTGTTTTGCCGACGCCAGTAGGCCCCACAAACAGAAAGGACGAAATTGGTTTGCCGCTGCGGTTGAGGGCAGTTTTGATAATTGGCAGCATATCCACGATAAGATTCACTGCCTGCTCTTGCCCGAATACATTGGAATGAAAAAGTCGTCGCAATGCTGGCACATCCATGAATACATTCGGATCCACCATAAATATAGGCATCCCGGATTCTACACAAAAATGTCGCGTCACGACCGAGCGATCTATGGTTTGCCCAACGGGATTGTTGAGGATGACGGTTTCCAAAAAGCGAATAGCCTTACCGGGCATACCGGCATAAGGTGAAAAGCGCCGCAACAGACGGATAACTTCTGTGATGGCGGATGTATGGATGCGTACCTGCCGATGTGTTGCAATGTCCTGTACTTTTTGCAGGATAATAGCTTCCATATCACGGGTTGGCTCCTGAATTTTAATCACTTGAAATGTCGCCACGAAATTCGGACTTCTTAGTTCAATGGCTGCCAACTCTTCTGGGGTACATTCGGTAATCATCACCACTTCGCCCCGGTTGATGTAGTTACGCATCATATCTGCCAGACTTACGTTGCTGCCTTCGTACTGCCCTACACTAAAAAGTTCTTTCAAATTGCGCACAAAAAGCAGGTTATCAGAGCCTGTTAGTTCCTTACATAGCAAAGCCATGTTTTGCTGCCAACTGCCGCTATCCGCTGTTAGTTCTTTGACCAAAGTGGAAGCTGTCGTTTCCCATATTTGCTTCGGGTTGCCTGCCTGTTGGTGTTGGCGTGCCAGTTCCCATACGATGGTGGACTTCCCCACCCCGGAGGAACCTACCAGCAACACACTACGGTTGAATTGATTCGCCAGTGCTTTGCGCAATTGTGCCAATTCTGCTTCCATGCCGTACAAAACTTGCTTCGGAATATCCAGGCGTTGAGCGACCTTGGGTAACAATTTTTCGGTGTTGTTTTTTTCAAGCGCATCTACCTCTGCTGGGGAGCGTACCTCTAAGGTGATGGGTTGTTGCACCACCTGCACTGTATCGAACCAAATTGTAGAAATGATGTCCTGCACAGCGCCCAGGCGCAGTTCCCGATTGAAGGTTACACGAATGGTTTCTTCCAAGCGCGGCACGAGTTCTGCTTCGGTTTCAGCAAAAGCCTCTACCCCATTCAATACAGGCACAATGCCTCTAAACCCTGTGTGGGTAGGAATGATAAAATAATCAAACTTGAGTTCAAAAGCTGGAAAACTAAAACCATCTTTGGCGGCCGGAAAATGGATAGAAAGCTGCTGCTTACCTTGAGGGCTATCGGTCCATTCTTTGAGCAAATCCTGTAGCAATCCTTTGTTAAGTAGCTCATTTTGAATAACTTCCGCATATTTTTGCGCCAAGCTATCTATTGATTGGCCCACTCTAACCACACTTTTATCCGATAGGGAAAAGAGGAACGCCTCGCCATTGTAGTCTCGAATTTGAAAAGCGGTAAACGGAATGGTAATTTGAAATGACATGGGTGGTTTATTTTTGGGTCAACCGAAAACAGCTCCAAAATACCGAAAGATAAGAATATGAATGCTTTGGATGCAATATAATGTCTTCGTTTTTACTTGTCTTATTTTTATTTCTTCTAAACGACAGTAATTTAAGCACACACATGACTTCAATTTGACAATTTTTCATCAAATTTGCCCCTGAACAACGTGTGTAGCATACTATGGCAAGGATGGTTAGTAAATTGATGTCCAATTGCAATGCTTCATAATATGTTGCATTCGTAGCTTATATAATTCCATAACATAGCTTGTGAAGGTATGATAAACCCGCAATTTTATGCAGCAGAAGCAGATGATATCGGCGTCATCTTGTCTATGCAAAAAGATTTTTACACGATTGACAATTATGATTTTCAGGAAGAAACAGCCCGGGAAGCGCTGCGCATTTTTTTGAACGAACCCTTGTACGGTAAGTTATGGCTCATTGTTGCCAAAGGTAACACCATCGGTTATATGGCGCTTACACTGGGTTATAGTTTTGAATTCAAGGGGCGCGACGCGTTTTTGGATGAGTTGTACATTTTACCGGAGTTTCGTGGACATAGTATCGGCTCTCGCGCCGTAGATTTTATCGCCGAGCAAGCCAAAACCATGGGGGTAAAGGCTATTCATCTTGAAGTAGAACTACACAACGAAGCCGGCCTCTCGCTCTATCGGCGCTATGGTTTTAAGGAGCACAACCGGATGTTGATGACCCGTTGGGTAGAATAAATTGGTGGTTTTTACGAACCGATAAGTAAATAAAAGCGATGGTATCATGAAAGCCATGCTAATCACCATTATACTGCTGCTATTATCGAATGCTTTTATGACCCTGGCGTGGTACGGGCACTTGAAATTCCGAGAGATGGAATGGAGCAAAAACCTGGGGTTATTTACTATTATTTTGATCAGCTGGGGGATCGCCTTTTTTGAATATTGCTTGCAAGTACCTGCCAACCGGATTGGTTATAAAATGTACGGCGGCCCTTTCAATCTTATGCAGCTAAAAGTGCTGCAAGAAGTGATCACCCTGGTGGTGTTTGTCATTTTTTCATTGGTAGTATTCAAAAACGAAACCTTCCGATGGAACCATCTTGCGGCAATGTTGTGCATCACACTGGCCGTGTATTTCATCTTCAAAAAATAAAGCGAACCCTGCCATGAATCGCAATAAAATATGGATTGGCTTATTGATCGGCGCAGCACTTCCCTTTGTAGGCTATGCAATACTACTCATGGTGTACGACCAATTGGATGCCATCGGATGGACAAGCCGCACTGGGCTTTCCGATAATTTTCGCCAGCGTACCTTGGGCGTTATAGCTATTTGTCTTAACTTGATTCCACTCAATTATTTCCAGCGCCGCCGCAACTTCGAATCGGTGCGTGGCATCGCCATCATGACGGTGCTATATGCCATTGGCTGGGTGCTCTATTTCGGTAAAACGATTTTTTAAGGCCTCCCAACAAAGGTGATTGTAGTCGCTATTTGCTTAAAAACGCACTTTTTCGACGAAAATGCCTGTTCAATGCAAGCATATTGATCCATTCTTCAATAGCCATGCGTACTCCCCAAGGCACCAATTGCTTTTACCGATTCCGAACTTTTTACAGAAAAGTAAGCCTTTTAGGATGCTGAATTTTGAGCAAAATAAGTCGAACAAAATAATATTTCGACATCACCCATACACAATTAACCAAAACTCAGAAAACAAACCCCGTTTGAGTTAAAAAAACATCAGTATCAGTCAATACGATAGTAGCCCGCCGTAGCCATACCACCTAACTTTGTCCTCGAAAATATTTATACCGACTACAAGGGCAAAGCCCCGTATCACCTTGACAATGTATTTTTAAACTTTTAAACCTGTTGTTATTATGAAAGCTATTCAAAAAATTTTCCTGACTATGCTGCTGTTCAGTGGCATTACTGTAGCTGCCGGAGCCGCGCCGGTAGTTAAAATTGAAAAAAGCGGTTATGAGAAAAAGATCAGTGTAATTATTGAGGAACTGAAAAGTTCGGCTACCGTGCAGATTGTAACGGCTACAGGCACCGTATTGGCAGAAGAAAAAGTAACCAAAGGTGCATTTGCCAAAATATTTAATCTGCAAAATTTGCCCACTGGCAAGTACCGCCTACTGGTACAAATGGAGTACAGCGAAGTGGTGCAGCCTTTCCAACTTACACGCGATGATTTGCTACTGAATACCGCTAATCGGGAAGAATATTTTCCGCCGGTACTCAATTTGCAAAACAACGCGCTTGATCTGACGCTGCTCAACACCCGCTTGGTGAATGTGACCGTAAGCATCCTTGATGAGGAAGGCAACCAAGTATTTGAAGACAACTTGCGCAACGTATTTAAAGTGGAACGTCGCTACCACCTTGCCGATCTGGGCAAAGGGCGCTACACCGTGCAAGTCACAACGCCTTACCGCTCTTACTACCGCAACATTGAAGTTAAGTAAAAAACAGTTTTTTCATAAGTGCCGCCCGATATACCCGCCGGTTATTGGGCGGCATCGTTTTATGTTATATCCTTTTCAATTATATATGACGTACTTGTTTATACTCAAAAGTTTGTTTTTCAGAACTTTATAAAATTGTGAATCGGACTTTCCAAATCGTAAATAGTATTGTTTTACTGGAAAATCCACTTCAAATAATCCCCTAACGGAATAACGCGCAACCCTGATGTGGGAAGCTGATACAAATATACCCAACTCATCTGTGGCTCCCCACGATGCAGCACTGGTATCCGTTTCCGAATATATTCATCCTGCGGCGTCGGATTTGTTGGGTCAATACCTTCATACACATCTAAACGCTCTAACATCCACTCGCTACGATGCAGCCGAAACAAATCACCACGCACCTGCGTCGCTGCTTCCGGCACATACACTGCCCCCGGGTAAGCGCCCAAATCATACAACACACCCGATAGCGCAGCCGCTCCTAACCAATCGCTCTGCGATCGCAAAAAGCACGCCATAGCCATATCTGAATCATACCGCAACGTACCATATACAAAAAGTAATGCCATTATTGCTTAACGCTTATTCCGTCCGTTTGGCAAATATCGAAAAAAGCGCATATAAAATTTTGCGAAGGGAACTTATTTCGCCTGCTCCTTTGTTTATCAAATTGTTAATTACAAATTAATTTTGGTTTAATTTTTTGAAAAATTTTGAAAAATATGGTCTGTACACACTAACTTTAGCACCAAACAAATTTTTTACATCATGGCTTGGAGAAGACTCAATGGACAGAAAATTGAATTGCCAATAAAGGATGCAGTAGAAGAAACCCTGATCCGTGAAAAAGCTGCCGGGCACAAGCTCAAGGTTTGTATTGGCTCGGATTCTCAAGTGCGCGGTGGTGTGGTAGAATACGCCACCGTTATTGTTTTCCTTCGGGAGAAAAAGGGCGGATTTATGTTTATTCACAATTCGCGCTCAATGAAACAGATCAGCCTGCGCGAGCGCATGATCACGGAAGTAGCCAAGTCAGTAGAAGTGGCTTACGCCCTGTGCGATCTCTTGGATGCACATGATATTGCGCTGGAAGTACATGCCGACATCAATACCGACCCGCATTTCCAGTCTAACACTGCCCTCAAAGAAGCGATGGGCTACATCCTCGGTATGGGCTTCGTATTCAAAGCGAAGCCAGAGGCATTTGCCAGTTCCTACTGTGCGGATAAGGTAGTGTGATACATTTTTAGCTAAAATGATGTAAGCTCGTAAAAACCGGGCAATTTTTATTACATAGATAATCATCTCTTTTCAGATGATACCTATCGAAGCTGCCTCGCACCAAGCAAAGCAGCTTCGATTTTTTTTGTAAATGCACATATTTATAGCATTGAATGAACAGTAAACCCACTTTATTCGTTCAAAAATGGAAGTTTGTCCAAATAATTCTGGCGTTCAGGAGTGGATATAGAACTTCGCCAATATCTTTATTACATTTTTAAAATTTTAAATAAAAATACGACGCTTTATGAAACTGAAATGGTTATTACTATCTTTATGTCTGTTGATAGCTGGAGCAGCAGTGGCGCAGAAAAAACCCGCCCCAGCTAAGAAAACCACACCCGCTACCAAAAAGGAGATTCCCGCCAAGGCCAAAGCCGCACCTGTTGAAAAAGAACCCGAACAACCTGCCAGTAAAATTGAATTTACGGAATACACGCTCGATAACGGCTTGCATGTCATCTTACATCAAGACAGAAGCACGCCTATTGTGGCCGTCACTATCATGTACCATGTAGGCTCTAAAAATGAAAAACCGGATCGCACCGGATTTGCCCATTTTTTTGAGCATTTGCTCTTCGAAGGCTCGGAAAATATAGCACGCAGCGAATTTGACAAGTACATCCAACGCGCTGGTGGCGAATTGAATGCCAATACCTCTTGGGATCGCACCTTTTATCATGAAGTATTACCATCCAATCAATTAGAACTGGGACTTTGGCTCGAATCCGAACGCCTGTTGCACGCTAAAGTGGATCAAAAAGGCATTGAAACACAGCGCGAAGTGGTGAAAGAAGAACGTCGCCAGCGCGTGGACAACCAGCCTTATGGCTCCCTGCTGGAAGAAATGTTCAAGCGTGCCTACCAACAGCACCCATATCGCTGGCCCATTATCGGTTACATGGAACACTTAGATGCAGCACAGGAAGCTGATTATGTCAATTTTTACAAAGATTTCTACGTGCCGGAAAATGCAATCCTCTCCATCGCTGGCGACATCAATATGGAGCAGACGAAGCAACTCATTCAAAAATATTTTGGCTCCATTCCGAAAGGGAAAAAACCAGTTTACCGCCCCAATATTGTAGAGCCACCGCTGGAAAAAGAAATCCGTGATACCGTCTATGATAATGTACAACTAACTGCCGTAGTGCAGGGCTACCGCATCCCAGCGCAAGGCACAGAAGATTTCTATGCTGTGAGTATGCTGGGCACGTTGTTGTCAGGTGGTGAAAGTTCGCGCCTCTATCGTGCATTGGTGGATGAGCAACAGAAAGCCCTATTTGTTGGCAATTTTCCATTGGACATGGAAGACCCCGGTCTATCCCTCGTTTTTGGTATTTCCAATATTGGCATTGATCCAAAAGACATGGAAAACAGTATAGATGCTGAGATTGAAAAAGTGCAGCAAGCACTTGTTGGCGAAGCAGAATTTCAAAAACTGCGCAACCAAATGGAAAGCCAGTTCATCACGCGCAACTCCTCCATGCTGGGTATTGCCGAAAATTTAGCGAACTACAAAATGTATTACGGCGATGCCAATTTGATTAATACCGAACTCGACCGCTACATGCGCGTGACGCGCGAAGATATTCAGCGGGTGGCGAAAAAATATTTCCACAAGGATAATCGCGTGGTGCTGTATTACTTGCCAAAATCGGCGCAACCTTAAAAAGGGGTTGATTATTACATAAAATTAAAATTTTGACATAATGAAAAAAATATTTTCTATCATATCACTGTTTTTATTGCTCTGTGTGTCAATGCAAGCGCAAGAAGATTTTCGGAAGCAAGCACCCGCACCCGGCCCAGCGCCTAAAATTCAAATGGGCGATTATGAGCAGTTTCAACTACCTAATGGGCTGAAAATCATTGTAGTAGAAAACAGAAAACTACCGCGCGTATCCTTTGAATTGTTTGTGGATGTGCCACCAATGAAAGAAGGCGATATTGCTGGCGCTGCCGACATGGCAGGTCAACTACTAAAAACGGGTACAACAATCAAAACGAAAGCACAAATTGACGAAGCCATAGATTTTATTGGCGCATCATTGAGCACCAGCGCTAATGGCATGCGTGGCACCGCACTTACGCGCCATCGCGATAAGCTCTTAGAAATCATGGCGGATATTTTATATAATCCGGCGTTCCCGCAAGATGAATTCGAAAAGCTTAAAAAACAAACGCTATCGGGGCTGGCCAGCAACAAGGATAACCCCAACGCCATTGCTAACAACGTAGCGCGCGTCATGCGTTATGGCAAAAACCACCCTTATGGCGAACTGACTACAGAGGCTACCGTGGAAAATATCAAGCTGGAAGATTGCAAAAAATATTATCAAACGTATTTCAAGCCAAACATTAGTTATTTAGTTATCGTAGGCGATATTACACCCGCCAATGCAAAAGCGCTCGCGGAAAAATACTTTGGTAAATGGCAACGTGGCGACGTGAAAAGCGAAACCTTCGAAAAGCCAAGCAAACCTGGCATAGCAAAAGTTGATTTTGTCAATAAAACGGGCGCCGTGCAGTCGGTCATTAATATCACCTACCCAGTAGATATGCGTCCTGGTGCACCCGATGTCATCAAAGCCAGTGTGGCCAATACGCTGTTGGGCGGATTTTTTAGTAGCCGCCTCAATGCCAACATCCGCGAGGATAAAGGCTACTCTTATGGCGTGTACGCTCAGCTCTCACCTGATCGGGAAATTGGCTTTTTCAATGCTGGGGGCAGCGTGCGCCACGAAGTAACCGACAGCGCACTCATCGAATTTTTGTATGAAATGAAACGCCTCGGCGAACAGCGCGTACCCGATTCGGAAATGGGCTTGGTGAAAAGCGTAATGACTGGCAACTTTGCCCGCAGCCTCGAACAGCCAGCTACCGTAGCCCGCTATGCGCTCAACACTGCTCGATACAATTTGCCGGAGGATTATTACCCGACTTACTTAGAGCGCCTCAGTAAAGTTAGTGCTGATGATGTAATGGAAATGGCAAAAAAATACATCACACCGGATAATGCGCACATCGTAATTGTTGGTAATAAAGATGCAACTGCTGATAAGCTGACACGCTTTGCCACTAGCAATAAGGTTGATTTCTACGATTATTATGGTAATAAAATTGAAATCAGCAGCGCTACAGTGCCCGTAGGCCTTACTGCTGAGCAGGTTATTGAAAATTACCTTGCAGCCATTGGCGGGCGCGACAAACTTGCTGCCGTGCAGGATATCAAAATCAAAATGAGCACCTTAGTGCAAGGCATGTCACTCGAAAGCATCATGCAACAAAAAGCGCCTAATAAGCTATCCATGAGCGTAATGATGGGCGGCATGGCTATGCAAGAACAAAAATATGATGGTAAAAAAGGCTTGATTTCGCAAATGGGACAGAAGCAAGTATTGGAAGGCAAAGACCTCGAAAGCATGAAAGAAGAAGCCCTACTCTTTCCAGAAAGTCATTTCAAAAAAATGGGCTACAAACTGACACTCAAAGGTTTGGATCAGGTGGAGGGCAAAAAAGCCTATCAGGTAGAAGCCGAATCGCCAGCGGGCATTAAGAAAACGCATTATTTTGATGTTGAAACTGGCCTAAAAATTCGTTCCATCAGTGTACTGGAAGCTGCTGGCAACAGTACCAGCATAATGAATGACTACGCGGACTATAAGGAAGTGGATGGTATTAAAATACCTTACACCGTCACCGTCATAGGTGCTGCTCCGTTCCCGCTCAAATCGGAAGTGACCAGCGTTGAAATCAATAAAGGCATTCAGGACACTATATTCGCGGTAGAATAAGCCAACTCAAGATATTACATTTTCAGGCAAGCGGTTTGGAACGTTCGTTCTCCAAACCGCTTGTTATTTTTGGTATTTACAATTTATTTAATTTTTTTTAATATCAAAAAGAACGAAAATTGCCCTTGTCATCGTTTGTGTTTTCAAAATTACAAACTATGCAAAAAGTAGCTGCCCTTGTCTTGTTTATTAGTATCGTACTATTCCAAGTACCTGCCCAAGCCCAAGAACCCCGTTATGCTAAAGGCACTTTGGGAATTACCGATGCCAATCTTATTGACCAATTGATGCTTACGGTGGATGGTATCGGCGGCAATGCCCGCGATCTATTGCAACAGCAAAGCGTAAAACCATACATGATGCCCGTACGCAAGCTGGGCACACGCGGCGCCGATTGGAGCTACGCACTGGCTTCCTGCCTGGAGTTTTATGTGAATCTCGACCAGAACTACAAACTCAACCTCAGCCCGGATTATATTGCTCTCAATCTGGAAAATGCCAATCGAACGGTTAGCTTGGTGGAAGCCTTTCGCTTTCTGGTAGAGCAGGGCACGGTCAATGCTGCCATTGTACCTTATGATGCGCGTACCCTAACCGACGCTGTGTATTCCACCCAAAAATTTAGAATTAATAACTATCTGCATATTTTTCGTGAAGAAACACCTGGGCGCCAGCGCGTGTATGAAGCCCGCAAAGCACTTATGAAAGGTAATCCGGTGCTGATAGAGCTTCGCGCACCCGAAACGATCAAAAATTTTAATGGTAAAACCTGGAGCAGTAATGAAACTGGTACCGTGCAGGTGTCGCTTGTGATTGTCAGCTATAATGAAATAGAACGTGCCTTTGAGGTGATGAGCTGTTGGGGTAGAACTTGGGGTACGAATGGTTATGCTTGGATTGATTATGATACATTTGGTAAATATGCTGCAAATGGTTATGTCATTTTACCAGAGCGACCATGATGTCTAATCATAGTTGTAATAAATAATCTGCAAAATGCGCCAGCGAATCAAATCGCCAATCGGTGTGCGGTGGCACATTCAACTCCTTGGATATGAATACTTTACGCATACCAATCCGATGACCAAACTCCATATCTGAAGGCATATCGCCTACGATAATGGAATGAGAGAAATTAATTTCTGGAAAATCAGACTGTGCCTGCAAGGCCATACCAATACTCGGCTTCCGGCAGTTGCAATGATCGCTACGCAAGTGCGGACAGTGATACACGCGGTCAATTCGGCCACCTGCTAGTATCATTTCCTGCACCATCAAATAGTGTATGTTTTGTAAATCCGCTTCCGACATGAGACCTTTTCCAATACCCTGTTGGTTCGTGACCACTATTATTCTATCAAAATGGTTGGCACAATGTGCAATAGCCTCCAAAACACCGAGTTCAAACTGAAATGCCGACCAGTTCCGGACATAATCATCCGACAATCGCCGATTAATAACTCCGTCGCGATCTAAAAAAAGTGTCCAATTTTTGTTCATAATAATACCCAAAAGACGAAATTATATTATAACAACTTACGCCAAATATTTAGTAACAATATCGTACCAACCAACGCTACAACGGTAGCTATGATAGCTGCTAAAATATTGTTATAAATCCAAAAACCGGTACTAAATAAAGCGGCATACACTGTGATGCAGGCAATGAGCATACAGGCAATTTCGAGCGGCAGCTTACCTGCTTGTATTTCAGTGGG
>CALMSP010000318.1 GCA_937872405.1 uncultured Saprospiraceae bacterium
TCTTGCTCATGTCGTTGGGTCTTGCAGTTTGCGCCGGAAAGATACAATGA
Organism: uncultured Saprospiraceae bacterium; assembly: GCA_937872405.1. Taxonomy (GTDB): domain Bacteria; phylum Bacteroidota; class Bacteroidia; order Chitinophagales; family Saprospiraceae; genus JADJNW01. The sequence continues at coordinate 51 of CALMSP010000318.1, forward strand.
AGAAATTGGAACTCGGACTATGTACGCAGGAAATCCTGTATAAAAAGGTGATGAAAACCAATTAGAAAAATGTGACTTTACGCCTTTGTTGGCGTCATACATTATAGCTGCCCCACCTAAATAAACGCTGAAACTACGAAAATTAGGCTTTCCGACGAATCCTATCCTAAAGTTTTAAAAATTCACTACCATGAATTGGCGCGAGGTTCCTTTCGTCCGACTGCTATTACCTTTTTTGTTTGGTATTCTCCTATCTATTCATAAGCCGATAGAAGTGCCGCTCTGGCTGTCATGCACTATATTAGGCGGTCTGCTGGTCGGGCTGGGTATTTTAACTTTCACGAAAATTGGCTTTCACTATCGCTGGATGTACGGTACTTTGCTGACGTGCTTTTTATTTAGTATGGGCTGGCAATTGACGAGCTTGTATAATGAATTGAAAGTGCAAACGCATTTTTCTAAGTACGTATCGGATGCCAATGATGTTGTTGGAAACGTTCAACGACTGCAACCTACCAACACCGGAAAAACCCGCATCGAACTTGCTATAATAGGTGTTCGCTCGACCGATGATACTTCTTGGTATGCTGCCACTGGCAACTTGCTGGTCTATATGGATAGCAGTGGATTAGAGCGGATTCACTTGGGTGACCAGTTGCGATTGTACGGCACTATCCAGCATATTGAAGCGCCCAAAAACCCAAAAGCCTTTGACTTTGCTCGGTACATGCATTTTCGCAATATTCACTATCAACTTTTTGTAAAACCCGACAATTGGCAGGTGCTGGAATCCGCGAGCCGACTCACCCCCATGCTGTTAGCACATCAGTTGCGCGAGCGGTGCATTCGCATTTTGCGCAAGCATTTCCCAAGCGAAAACGAACTGGCGGTGGCGTCGGCACTTACGCTGGGCTACCGCGACGAAATGACCCATGAAGTGCGTACCGCTTACGCGAATACGGGCGCTATGCATGTACTTGCTGTATCGGGGTTGCATGTGGGGTTCGTATATCTGGGCATTGGTTTTTTGCTTGGTTTAATTAAAATAAAGCGACAAGGCTGGCGCTGGGTGAAGGCAGTATTAGAAATAATCGCCATATGGGGCTTTGCTTTGCTCACTGGCGCCTCTCCGTCCGTCATGCGCGCGGCCACCATGTTTAGCTTTCTCATAGCTGGTAAAGCCTTGCAACGCGAAAGCAGCATTTACAATACTTTGGCGGCTTCGGCATTTTTACTACTTTGCTTGAATCCTTATTACATTATGGATGTAGGATTTCAATTGTCGTATTTGGCGGTGTTGGGCATCGTCTATTTTCAGCCTAAAATCTATCGCTTGTGGTACATTCCCAATCCTGTAGGCGACTACATCTGGAAGTTAGTGGCTGTTTCGCTGGCTGCCCAAATCAGCACAACACCTATCAGTTTGTATTATTTTCATCAATTTCCGCTTGCTTTCTGGCTTTCAGGGCTGGTGGTGGTGCCCGTAGCAGTGGTGATTCTATCTGGAGGATTTCTACTTTTTATTACCGACTTCATACCTGGCTGGAGTTGGCTGTTAGGCAAAGCCCTTTGGTATTTGGTGGCGCTGGTCAATAAAGCCATTTTTCTTATTCAGCAGATACCGGGTAGCCTAATCACAGGCATTTGGGTAAGTTTCTTTGCTGTTCTGCTGCTGTATGGGGCTATTCTGGCTTTTGTTATTACCCTGAACACCCGGCAAGCGCGCTGGATATTAGTGGGCCTGAGTTGCCTCGGATTTACCATCGCTATGTACGCTTTCGCTGAATGGCAAGCCAATAGACAGGCCCAATTGGTCATTTATCATGTGCCTCGCCACACGGTAGTTGACTATTTTGAAGGGAAACGCCTGATAACCTTATCTGATAAGGAGGTAAATAAGCAATCGGTACAGTTTGCAAGCCAGTCTTATCGGTGGTTTCGGCGTATCAATCACATCGAAGAAATTGCGTTGGAGCAATCAGCTGTATTCCAACTGGGGCAGCGCAATATAGCCATTATCAGCGAGCCATGGCACCTCGAAGGCGCAGATCACGCATTGAGGGTAGATGCCATTTTGATTCGACAATCGCCTTACCTACCCTCTGTTGTGGAACTCACACAGATTTTCAACTGTCAACAAATTATTGCTGATGCCTCCAACAGCCGTCGGAAAGTACAACAGTGGCGCGCCGAGTGCGATAGCTTGGGCATATTATTTCACGATATTAACGAATCGGGGGCGTTTGTGATGGATTTGAAATAAAATTGTGAATAAAGTCAATTATATTAATAAAATTTTTACAAACGCCTGATTTCCGCTTTTTCAATATAAAAATCCCCGTTGCTTAGAGTATGTTTAAAATTCGTTTTTGAAGTCGAAAATGTTCAGATTTGGGTTCTCCCGAAGCGTTTTTTGAGCTGCATAGCAGCGCTACGGAGCGAGAAAAAGGCAAAGTGAGGTTCCATAGATGAACATTTGCAGACCAAAGTATGAAATTTAAACATGCTCTTAAGAAGCTACTAATTGCCGAATGGCCTGCGCCAGGCGATCGAGTTCTTGGGTAGTGGTATATACATTAGGTGTAATGCGTACCCCGCTAATATTTTCCCATTCGATACTGGTGGTATGAATTCGATATTTATTGAACAAATAACTGCTCACTTCAGCAGGTGTCTTTCCCGCTATGGAAAGCAGGGCTAAAGCGCAACCCCAATCGGGATGCAGCGAGGTTTTTACCTGTACGCCGGGCAATTCAAGCGCCCGCGTAGCCCAATAATTTTTCAGATAATGGAGTCGGGCTTGCTTGCGTTGAATGCCAATCATTTCGTGGAAGTTGATCGCTTCGCCAATAGCCTGTTCGATGGCAAAAGAACGTGTACCAAGATGTTCAAACTTGCGAATATCATCGCTTTCAGGGTCAGGCGCACCAAATAACGGATACAAATCTTTAATTTTTTCTCGACGCACATACAGCATACCGCTACCAAATGGCGCACACAGCCACTTATGAAGACTGGTGCCAAGGTAATCACATGCTAAATCACTGATACGATAATCAAAATGCGCGAACGTGTGCGCGGCGTCCACCAATACGGCTATACCGCGTTGGCGTGCTGCTTTAGCAATATCGGCTACCGGTAGTATCTGCCCTATCCAGTTGATCATATGCGTAAGCTGCACAACCTTCGTGCGTGGGGTGAAAGCATTAACAAACGATTGCACGAGGTAGCTCTTATCTTCGCTGGGTAATTGCAAGTCTATCCATTTCAATACAATGCCTTCGCGTTGGGCACGTTGTTTCCAGGCGCAGATCATATTGGGGTAGTCCTGCTTGGTGAGTACCACTTCATCGCCGGGTTGCAAGCGAAGCCCAAAAATTATGGTTTCCAGCGCTTCGGACGCATTGCGATTGATGGCAATTTCTTCGGCGTCGCAGCCCGCCAATGCTGCCAGGTTCGCTCGTAGAGGTTCGCGCCCTTGATCCAAGATTTGCCACATGTAATAAGAAGGCGCTTCATTGCTCAGCCGATTGTAACGCTCCACCGCTTCCTGCACAACACGGGGCTGTGGGCACACGCCGCCGTTATTGAGGTTTAATACATTGGGTGAAACGGTGTATGCCTGTTTGATCTGATACCAGAACAACTCGTCTTGTGCCAGTATATCGGCGGAGATATTTTCATAATCGGATAGGGTTTGCCGGAAATTTTTACCAGCCAACGTATTCCAAAACGGCGTAGTAGCCACGGCGCCTGTAAGCCCGGCTAATTTATGCAAAAAGGTTCTCCGATTCGTATTTGCCATAGCTAATAGGATTCAAATGTAATAAAAATATCGGTCATTATTAACAAAACATCATAAGCAGGTGCGCTATTTAAAATAATATAGCAGCTTCTCGCTTAATCGCAATGAGTGCTTTATCCACGGCGGTAGTGCCCCGTTTTTCCAGAATACTCATAATAGCTTGCGCTAAATCTTGGCTATCCGACTGACCATCAACCAATTCTGACGCCAGCCCGATGGTATTCATCGAATCATCACGAGCCAATTTTACAATCTCCCACAATTGCTCCGACACATATACTTGTTGTGTAATGTTATACTCATATTCCTGCTGAATCGCCAAAAATAGTGCCCCTTTGAGTTGCCCAGCCGTAGCGTCATCACGGCGTAAACGCAACAACAAATTGGGCAGTGCAATACGCTCACACAGAAGTGATAAGCGTTCGTAGGCTTGCAAGCGCAAAGGTGTGGTGGTGCTTTGCTGGCTTTTTTTGAGTTCTGTTTGCTTGAGTACTAATTGATGATCCAAGTATTTGGTCAGTAGATAATATACGGTAGCAAACACAATAAGTCCAGGGACCGTTAATTTTATAATTTCCAGAATCGTGTCCATACGTCTATTTTAAAATAAAATCGCGTTACCCAGCAAAAATACGCGACCCTTGCGCTTTTCCAAACAATTTTTCAATATTATGTCTCCCACATCGAACCAAAAAATGCTTGGCCGCGTTACGTATTTTACTTACTTTTATGGAACTATTCTAAATAAGCACATTATGAGTGAAGTAACAACAGCTATACAACCAATAACACTAACAGAAGGCGCCATCCGGCAATTGAATCACATTCGGGAAAGTCAGCAGGTTCCATCGGACTATGGGCTGCGCGTGGGCGTGACTGCTGGGGGCTGCTCGGGCTTTTCTTATCAATTGGGCTTCGATAAGCAGAAAGACAATGACGAAGTGCACGACATCAATGGCGTTCGGGTATTTATGCAACGCGCACATGCGCTGTACTTACTTGGTATGGAAATTGACTGGGTAGATGGCTTAAACAACCGTGGTTTTACTTTTTCCAATCCGAATGCGAAGGAAACCTGTGGTTGTGGTACCTCTTTTTCGGCTTAAACGGGGGTATTATTACCCGCCGTTGATTCGCCAAAAGAAATGAGTAGCTTGCAATTAGCGGGTTGCTTATTTTTTTGATTTGAATGTAATTTATGTGAAGTAGGCAAAATTTGATTTGGCAGCTAAATATCCTTCCTTTTTTGCAACATGCCTTTTTCAACTTCCTGCTATTGATCTGTAGCAAATTCAACAACTTTTACTGCCCATTTTTGTTTCGCTGATTCAAAGTTTTACTTTTTAAGCGTTTTATAATGAACACATTTATTCAAGCCGTTACGCTCGATTATATTCTCCTATGTGTTGTTTCGGTATTGCTGGTCGCTTGGGCAATGTATCGGGTACTCACAAGTACTTCTCAAGAGCAATCGGATGATGAGGACGGATCTGGCGGATTCGATTTCAATCCTCCCCTCTTACCTGATGTGGGCCCGACTTACGGCAAAGTCCCCGAACGCGAGGAAGTGGAAGAATTAGAACTCGCTGAATTTTAAAAGCTGGCAATGTTCATCTATCCTTTTCTAGAGATGTTTCAGTCGAAATTTTACGCTAAAAGTTTGCTCTTATTTCTGATGTGAATTACATTTGTCACATCAAGATAACGCTATTGCGCTTTTGAAGTTAAATTAATGCACGCTATCTTCTTATCTGAAGGCATTCAAAGAATAACCTCGGCCACACATTTACATGTGTACCGATGCTATTTTCCAAATCCATATTTTTTTTAACCAAAACCTGATGTTACATGAAAAACTTCCTCATTTTCGCAATTGTTGCTTTTGTACTGTCAAGCTGTGCGGTTGCATCATCTCCTGTAATCGGTTTACTGTACACAGATGTTAAAGCTCCGATTGTAGCTACGGCTAACCCTGCTGGTAAAAAAGTAGGTACAGCTGAAGCGACGTCCATTTTGGGTGTCGTAGCTACTGGTGACGCAAGTATTGACGCAGCTGCTAAGCAAGCTGGTATTAGCCGCATCTCACATGTGGACTACAAAGTAACGAGCATCCTCGGTATTTTTGCTAAGTTCACGGTATTCGTTTACGGCGAATAATCTCTTGCTTCACTGAAGCGTTTTTGAAACAATGCTTAGCCTCTGGTGCATTCTATCCAGAGGCTAATGCATTTTATATTCACTCAGGAGAACTAAAATTGCTAATGAATCGCGTGCGTTCTTATTATTGGATTTGCTTGGGGTTGGCTATCGGTGCTGGCGTATGCTCGCTGCAGTGCAAGCGGTCTGCACCTAACGCCGATCGTGTACAAATAAGCTATAACCTTTGCTTACAAGCGGGCACTTTTCATCTTGCGCAGGACACCGCACGCCAGCGGTTCTATGTTGAGCATTTCTTGCTTGATACCACGCAGCAGTTTTTTAGTAAAATGCTAACGAACGAGCAGAAAGATACGCTGTACGTATCTGTTTTTAATAGTTTGCCTTTACGCGGAACTGTGCTGCTGCTTACACAAAATGCAGCCCCCCTGATTGAGCAAACGTTTGGCAAGGTCGAAGATACCGTCAATTATTATAGCGTCATCGCGAAACAAAAATCGTATTTTTTGTTGCGTTATTTAGTACGAGACCCCGAAACGAAAGGGGTTACTATGCTTGACCTGCACAGCCAGGATTCGGTTGCTGTTCAACAATTATTTCAAGAACAAACGCTCTTAAAATTAATTCAGAAATGCATCTGAAAATATCTTGCGTATCATTTTGCCTCCTGCTGTCCATGTTTTGGTGCAGCGCCCAATCCTCTGGTAAATTCCTTATCACTCGACCTTTACCCGACGGCACCATCTACTTTATTGTCCCAAGCGAAATTCCGGCGCAGAATGAGGTCGGACCGCTAAAGCTGGATTTTACCTATTTCCACCCGGCCGAACCAAGCCCTGATTCGGATACGGTAGTAGTAAATGGTTCAATTTATACCAGAATTCCCGTTAAAGAAATTACTTCGATTATTTTCCTTCCTACTGCCGCTAACCCTATAAAACCCTTGGATGCTACGCAAATTTTGTACATCGAGCAGGTAAAAGGCAAATGGCACAGTCGCTTCAGCACCCGCATCCGACGGCATGAACTCATGCAGTTATTGTCTATGGATAGTGGCGTGCAGATCGAAATCGTAGCCGAGCAGCGCACTCGACGGTATGTTGCTAACTCCAAATGGTACAAGCGCGCCCGTACCCTATCGCCAATATTATCAGTGGAATTTCGGTAGGGCCCTGTCGTATCAATCGCGCCAGAGAAAAGGGTAAAGCAGCAATGCCGCGGCCAACAGCAGCAGGTCAATGCCAACTAAAGTCCAGACATCTTGCATGACACTGGTGTCTTGGAGCAGCCGCAGCGCATTAGCAGAAATTTTGATGAGTGTCATTAAAATAGGAATTACCAAGGGAAAACTTAGCACTGCCATGAGCGTAGCGCTGTTGTCCGCTTTGGCGGCAATAGCGGCAATAAAGGTAAATGTAATGGCGAATCCTGTAGCAGCAAGGAAAATAGCCAACAAAAACTGCCCAATGTCTTTCACCGGATTCCCTCCGACTAATCCAAGTCCTGCCCAACACAGCATACTCAAAAGTAGTAGCAGCAATATGTTGTAAATAATTTTCGCAAATAGAATAGCCAAAGGATTAACTAAGCTGTAGTAATAAAGCTGCCGGCTGCTATTTTCTTGTATAAAACTTTTTACAATAGCATTCACAGAAGCAAAAAGTGTGATAATCCAGAACAGGGTATGCCACAAGGTAGGCTCTAAGCGTACAAAAGCTACATAAACGATAAATATTGTAGAAAATACATATAATAAAACACCGCTAATTGCGTAATTCATGCGCAGTTCAAGTAGGGTTTCTTTGCGCACCAATAGTATAATTTCTTTTAGCAAATTCATGTGTGTTATTAATCGAATGATGTTTTATTGTACATATCTTAACAAAAACGCATTTTTATTTAGTGAACCAATCATGTCGCAGTCTCTCTTTGCAAATAAATGTTGGTCAAACTTCCGAATATTTTGGCGACGAGAAAAGTTTTTCCTACTGAAAATACCAAATTTACCAATTAACAAGACTTAAAAGACAGAAAATCAATCTTTTTAAAAAGCGAATTCGTTACATTTGCACTACCATTGACCAAAGCAAGAGTATGATGCGAGCGATGTTTTTATTATGTGTATGGTGGCTGCCTATGGCCGTTCTTGCCGACGATATGTCCAAATTTTATCAAGTGGAAGCCTTGCCTGGCGATGGCATTATTTCCATATTACGGCGCTATCAACTCGAACAGTATTCTTGCAATTTCGAGCAATTTTACAAACTCAATAAGGTGGGGCGCAACGCGGCGCTGATTGTAGGCAAATCCTATTTTTTGCCAATTATAATTTATGATTTTAATGGCAAAACGATTCGTAGCAGCGTAGGAATTGAAGATTACAATACCGCTTTGCGCATTCAGCAGTACAACGAACGGATGCTGGAATCGGCCCTGCGCACTGAAGATTTTCGAAAAAATAAGGTGCTGTGGGTGCCTTACCACGAACTCAATTGCCCTAAGGCCGACTTAGAAATCCCAGCGCCAATAGAACCCGAACCAGAAAGCAGTGGCACCGGCAAGCGTATGTTCCCCATTTTTGGTAAAGAGTATGCGCACACGCCATTGCTTAGCAATAAGCTGAAAGGGCGTGTATTTTTTATATCGAGCGGGCATGGAGGCCCCGACCCTGGCGCCATTGCTAAACGCGGTAAACACCTACTATGTGAGGATGAATACGCTTATGATGTATCTTTACGGCTTTGTCGGCTGTTGGTATCGCATGGGGCTACGGCCTACATGATCGTGCGGGACCCAAATGACGGCATTCGCAATACAGAAATACTGCTGTGCGACACCGATGAAATCGTGTGGGGCGGCGAGGAATTGCCTTTCAATCAGAAAGCACGCTTATTTCAACGTTCGGATATCATCAATGAATTGTACGAGAAACATCACCGTCAAGGACTGACACAGCAAATTGCAGTCATGATTCATGTGGACTCGCGTAGTAAAGGCCAGCGCATTGATGCTTTCTTTTGTCATCATAAATCAAGTACAGAAGGCAAAAAACTTGCCGAAAATTTGCAAAAAACCTTCCGACAAAAGTATGCACAGTATCAAAAAGGTCGGGACTACCAAGGCACAGTAGAGGCTCGCGACCTGCATATGTTGCGCGAGTGCAAACCACTTTCCGTTTTTGTAGAATTAGCCAACATTCGAAACGCCGCTGACCAGCAGCGAATTATTGTACCGCGCAACCGCCAACTCTTAGCAGAGTGGTTATTCGAAGGGCTAACCACGAAGTAATTCAAAAAAACAAAGTCAGAAACCGAATGGAAGCTGCAAGAATTATTACCGCTTGCGGGGCATTATCCTTACTTTTGCAATTATGGAAATTAAAACAGCTGTATTCAAAGGGAGTTTTCCAAGTGAAGCACAAGCCCCGCGCGATGGATTGCCAGAGTTTGCATTTATTGGCCGATCCAATGTGGGAAAATCATCGCTCATCAATATGCTGTGCGACCGCAAAGATTTGGCGCATACATCGGCCAAACCAGGTAAAACACAACTTCTAAATTTCTACCTCATTGATCAAAGCTGGTACCTTGTAGATCTACCAGGTTATGGCTATGCACGCATCTCGCAAAAAAAGCGACGCGAATGGGAAATCATGATCCAGGGGTACTTAGCTAAACGCGAAACCCTGCAATGCGCATTCGTACTGGTGGATGCTAATGTACCCCCACAAGAAAAAGATATTCATTTTATTAATTGGCTGGGAGAAATGCGCATCCCCTTCGTACTAGTGTACACTAAGTTAGATCGGCTGAAGGACATGCAGCGCGCTGAACACATCCGACGTATTCAGGAGGCGCTACTGGAACATTGGGAAATCCTGCCTGCGCAATTTGAAACAGCCGCTCAAAAAGGCTGGGGCCGCCCAGAAATACTTCGTTTTATTGAAGATGTAAATAAAAAAGCTAATTCGATATAAGTTGCTTCCAAACAAGAACAGAGCGAATGTATAAAAACTCAACATAACACACTATGAATGAACCAAAAATACATCCTCATTTACTGCCGAATGTAGAAGATTGGCCCATCTACAAACTCAGCGAAAACCGTCGAAATTTTGTAAAAGAATTGGAGGCGCATACCATACAATTCTACATGAAGAAACAGACCTCCGTCGTCCGCGACATACTGTCCAAGTCTATTTATTTAGAACGCATCCGAGTAAAAGAAGAACCTTGGAAAGTGGATCCGCCCAACGAACGACAATTCTGGCGCCGGATGCAGCAACAACTGCTCAAACACTCCTTCGATAAAAGCGACGAAGAGGCCTCGCGCACCCATGAAGAGATGCTACAACAAATCATACATCGCTACAGCGAAGAAATCGTGGGTACTTTTCGCATTCCTACCTTCTTGTTTGCCCGTCGTTTCCTGACACTTTTCTTCACTCGATTGCTCAACACGGCGGCCGGTAAAAGTCTATTAGGCAGCCGATACCGCTTATACGATCGTATGATGGTAAAAGGTAACGTCGAAAAGGTGCGCAGCCTTTTCGATAAAGGCACGGTTGTGGTGGTGCCTACGCATTTTAGCAATCTCGATTCGATCCTCATCGGCTATGCCATGGACACCTTTGCAGGTTTTCCCTCTTTCTCGTATGGCGCTGGGCTAAATTTGTATAATGCCGGATTCGCCGCTTATTTTATGAATCGTTTGGGTGCTTATCGCGTGGACCGACGTAAAAAGAACCTCATTTATTTGGAGACCCTTAAAAGTGTGTCCAACTTATCTATCCAGCACGGAGTGAATAGCTTATTTTTTCCTGGCGGCACCCGCTCGCGCTCTGGCATGATAGAAACTCGGCTAAAGCTGGGGCTATTAGGTACTCTGCCCGAAGCACAGCGCGAGCTTTTTGCTAAAGGCGAGCGACGTAAAGTATTTGTAGTGCCAGTGGTACTGGGGTATCATTTTGTGCTGGAGGCGCCTTTCCTCATCGAGCAGCACTTGCGCAGCATGGGCAAAGAACGTTATATCAAAGCCAAAGATGATTTTTACAACATCTGGAAAGTGCTGCGGTTTGCCTGGAAATTTTTTGCAGAAAGCAATAGCATCACTGTGTCTTTTGGTCAGCCCCTTGATGTGCTTGGCAACCCCGTAGATGCAGCAGGAGATAGCTACGATCAATACGGCAATCGCATTGATGTACGCGAATACTTCCTAACTAACGGCAAAGTGCAGGAAGATGAACAACGCGAAGCCGAATACACCAAAATTCTCGCTGAGCGCATCGTAGAACGCTATCATAAAGACAACATTGTACTTAGTAGTCACCTCGTAGCGTTTGCTGCATTTAATATACTCAAACGTCAGAATGCTCGTCTTGATTTATATGGCGTCCTGCGCTTGCCCAATGATGACTATGTATTCCCCGATACGCTGCTGCGCGATGTGATGGCACAACTCCAGCAAGTGTTGTTTCAAATGCAAACCGCCGGCGATGTTCGCTTATCGGAAGAAATCCATTGGGAAGTAGATGCATTACTCGCCGACGGTATCAAGCGATTGGGCAATTATCATTTACAAAAGCCTATGCGATATAATAAATTAGGGCAAATTGTAAGCGAAAACTTCAAATTATTATACTTCTATCATAATCGTTTGGAAAATTATAACTTACATACTAAAATCAGCTGGAACAAAGCAGAATTGGAAATGGCGCCCACCCTTTGATAGCCAATAAGATTATTGTTTTAGTATATTTTATTGATTATGAATTGGTTAGAACGTTTGGTTTTATCGGAAAGAGTCGTTATGATTGCCATTCTCCTCAATGCAGGAGTGGTATTCTTGATGTATTTTCCAGCACATGCCGACAATGTGTTGCTCGAAATTCTCGATCATGCTTTTCTGACTTTCTTTGTAATAGAAATGATCGTGAAATTGCATAAAATGAAGCCCCGCCAGTACTTCGCCGTGGGCTGGAATCGGTTCGATTTTATCATCATAGCAGGAAGTTTGCCTTCGCTTTTGGTATATTTCATGCCGATTCCCAGCACATCTATTCTAATCATTCTACGTTTGTTTCGCTTGGTGCGCTTGATCCGCTTCATTCGCTTTGTACCCAATCTCACCATGGTTATTTCGGGCCTGGCGCGCGCGCTCAAAGCCTCTTTATTTGTACTGTTAGCCTTAGTGGTGCTTGATTTTTTATTAGCCATATTTACTTGTCATTTTTATGGTCAGATTGCACCCGAATATTTTGGCGACCCCCTCATTTCCGCCTATTCTATTTTTCAAATGTTTACCGTAGAAGGCTGGTATGAAATACCTCAAGCCATCACCGAAAAAACCGAAAGTACCATCCTTATTGGCATTACAAGATTTTATTTTGTAATGGTCGTACTGTTGGGTGGCGTGTTCGGCATGTCGCTGGCAAATGCTATTTTTGTGGATGAAATGACAATGGACAACAACCGCGTGTTAGAAGATAAAGTGGATGAACTGAAAGCGGAAATAGCCGAATTGAAAAGTTTTTTACTAAAAGGAAATCCTGAGCAAAAGTAAATAATTTCTTGATTTTCAAATTTTTGCGCTGCAAATCCCCCATTTTATTATATGGCGTATTACAAAATTTTTATGCCGCATGAATTTCATTATATTCGACTTAGAAGCTACCTGCTGGCAGGGCAGCCCGCCTTCCTTGGTTCAGGAGATTATCGAAATAGGGGCCTTGCGCATCAATAACTATGGCGAAGTCGAAAGTACTTTTAATCGCTTCATTCGCCCTATACTGAATCCGCGGCTTTCGGCTTTCTGCCAGGAACTAACCTCCATCCGGCAAAGTGACGTAGAACGTGCGCGTACTTTCCCTGCTGTTATTGAGGATTTTCAAGATTGGGCAGAAGTTTTTGACGAGGACTACCTGCTCTGCTCTTGGGGCAATTTTGACAAGCGCATGTTGATGCAAGACTGTCAACTCCATCAAATGGAGAGCGACTGGGTGGTGCCGCATATCAATCTTAAACAACAATATCAAGAAATCAAGCGCTTAAAACAAGCAAAAGGCCTGAAATCAGCGCTTCATGCCGAAGGGTTAGAGTTTATTGGCATACACCATCGTGGTATAGATGATGCGCGCAACCTCGCTCGGATATTTACACGATATTTAGATGAATGGAAATACTAAATAACAAAGATAATGACGCATCAAGAGATTATACAGTCGTGGCGCAAGCAGCAGTTCCAACCGGTATATTTTTTACATGGTACGGAGGCTTATTTTATTGATGCCGTTTCGGATTATGCCGAACAACATGTACTAAATGAAACCGAAAAAGCATTTAATCTTACGATATTATATGGTAAAGATACGGATCATTTGACGGTGGTTGATTATGCTCGAAGATACCCCATCATGGCAGAACGTCAGGTAGTAATTATAAAGGAAGCGCAAGACATGAAATCCTTGGCAGAATTAGCCACGTATATCGAAACCCCGCTGAATTCTACAATATTAATCATTTGCCACAAATATAAAACCCTCAATCTCAATTCAAAATTCGGAAAATTGTTAAAAGAAAAAGCCATTATACTGGAAGCCAAATCATTATATGATAATCAAATACCCGATTGGATTCAGCAGTATCTGCAAGCCAAAAAACTTAAAATTATACCGGCAGCAGCCGGCTTACTTGCAGAATATTTGGGTACCGAGCTTTCAAAAATTGTAAATGAACTGGACAAATTATCGCTTAACTTAGCCCTCGGCAGTGAAATCACAGAAAAAGACATTGCAGATAATATCGGCATTAGCAAAGAATATAATGTTTTTGAGTTGCAAAAAGCACTGGGCACGAAAGATATATTAAAAGCCAATCGTATTGTACAGTATTTTGCTGCCAATCCACGAAAAAACCCGATGCCCGTAGTTATTGGATCCTTGTATAATTTTTTTAGCAAACTTTACATATTACATTTTGTGAAAAATCTGCCTGAAAAAGACCTACTTGCCGCGCTGCAATTGAGATCTGCGTTTTTTTTGCGCGACTATCGGGCGGCCCTACCCTATTTCCCTCTTGCTAAAACAGAGGCCGCTATTGCACTTTTGCGCGAGTATGACCTAAAATCTAAAGGCGTGGGCTACAGTAGCACCGGCAAAGAAGATGGCGAGTTGCTCCGTGAGCTTGTGTGGCGCATCTTGCACTGAATGATAAATGTAGCGAGTTGTCTTTCACGGTACCAATTTTTTAATGCATAAAATGATACAAATTTTATTATTTTTGCCAAAAAAAATGATGAAAAGATTATTTATATTTAGTATTTGCTGCCTGCTTATTACAATAACAGCCTGCAACAAAGACCGCGACCAAACGGAAATTGACCGTGAAAAAATTGAGCAATATCTGGCTG